>CAMVBT010000045.1 GCA_947165805.1 uncultured Clostridia bacterium | reverse complement strand
ATTACAAGCTCTTCACGCCTCATATCCCGATACCCTCCTTTTCCAGATATCCGCGCAGCTTCTCGCGAACGCGGTGCAGAGTCACGGCTACCCTGTCCTCGGTGGTGAGCAGGGCGTCCGCTATCTCCCTGTATGAGCTGCAATAGAAGTACCGCCGCACGAACATTACGCGCTTCTCCTTCGGCAGCGTCAGCAGGAACCTTTCTATCGCATCGAGCACAGTCCTGCGGTCGATCTCGCCCTCGACGTTATCCGACGCGGGCAGGAATTCCGCTATCTCGTCGAAGTTCGCCGCCGCGGTCTTTGCGTGCGAGCCGCGCTTTCTGAACATATCCAGCGCGAGGTTGCGCACGATCCGTATGACGAACGCCCCGAGCCTGTCCGGACGCGCGGGCGGTATGGCGTTCCAAACCTTAAGGTATGTATCGTTGACACATTCCTCGCTGTCCTCACGGCTGCCGAGTATGCCGTATGCCGTGCTGCGGCAGCAGCCTCCGTATTTCTTGTCGGTCTCGGTTATCGCGCTTTCCGAGCGGGCAAAATACAGCTCTATTATCTTACTGTCATTCATTCCTGTCTGTCACCTCTGACCCGTTTTTTCTTTCTGTAAATAAAGACGAGTTTCAGCACCGAAAACTTACACTTTTTCCGTAATTTTTTTTTATTTTTATTATACCGCAGATCGCGGCACGGCGCAAGTGCGGGCTCATAATTGTGCTTTATGACGAAAAAGCTTGTGCAAGCATACAAATAATTCCGGAAAGCGTCACAGGACTGCTCTTTTTAACGTTATTATATATGAGGGGCTGAAAAATGCCCGTAAAAATGACAAGAGACCGGCATGAAAAGGAAGCTTAAAGTATTTGCAGCAGCTCTGGCGGCTGTGACGGCGATGACCTGCGCGTCCGTAACGGCGTGCGCGGACAGCCTGAAAACCGTTGACGGCGTGACATACCGTTATTCGGACAGCGGCGCGGAAAAGGGGAAGTTCACGGGCTGGGCGACGGCGAAGAACGGCACGAAGTATTACTACAAGGACGGCGTGCGCCTGAAAAACACATGGATAAAGAACAAGCAGGGACTTTACCGCTGCGTTGATAAAAAAGGCAGAATGGTCACCGGCTGGGCGGAAGTGAAAATGGGAAAGGAGGGGCGTTTCAGCTGGTTCGGGGATAACGGCGTCTGGGACGGAAAGACGTATTACAGCCGGTACAGCGAAGCGGAGAAATTCGGCAATACGGTAAAAATAAAGGTGTCGCGGAATGAGATCATAAACGAGCCGACGGAGAGATACCCCGGAGGAAACGGCGTCAGCGCGAAGAAAGCGAAAGCCTATGTGCGGGACAACACCGAGTATGAGCTTGAAGTGCCGCTCGCGGTCGCAGATCAGCTTTCCGTCGGTGATAAGCTGATAATTTGGCCGGAGGTAGGATATAAAGACAGCAGCGACCGTAAGAGCGGGTTCGAGCTCTATATCCCGACACTTTACTCCCCCGACAGGTTCAGCAGGGACTATGACGGTAAGACCGATAAGGAAAGAATGCCCGATGTGACCGCGGGACGCCTTGAGCTGCTGAACAGGCTGCTCGTGCTGAAAAACGGGAAGCTGAAGCTCGATATGATGTTCAACGCTTACGGGCTCGACTGGAAATATATAAGCAGCGACGATTTTTATAAAGAGCCTTATGTTTTCGCGCGCACATTATGGGACGGAGACAGGGATATATCGCTCACGTCCTACGGGCTATTCGGCGGCTTTAACGAGTATGACAGGGAGACCGGAAAATACACTTACCGGAACAATATCTCCGAAAAGAAGCTGAAAAAGCTGATGACGAAAAAAATAGCGGAACATAAAGAAGATATCAAAAATCCGGAAAACGAAGATGTTGACTATATGGCCTGGACAAGCAATATGGAGCACCTCTGGCTCGATGTGACGGTAACGGAGATACCGGAGCTGCCGCTGTCCGGCCAAAAGAGAAAGATGATCGGTCCGCCCGCCCTGACATTGTCGGCGGGGGAACAAAGCGTACAGGCTATTGAAGGCACTTCGTCGTGGTCCAACGGCTACCCCGATCTCGGCACGGCAAATATGTCGGAGACCGATACCGTCGGCTGCCTGCACAGCGAATGTTTTGAACATCCGGTGAGCATCGCGGCCGGTGAAAGCGTCGGGCTTTCGTTCGACCCGGCACACTTGCCGGAAAAGATCGGAGTAAAGTGCTGGAGCGACATATACAAGGGCGACTATGACGCCTACAATAAATATGAGACCGTTCCGGTCGAGGATATGAGCTTCACGCCGAAGACGGGCGGCTATATCTATGAGATACACGCATCGTGGGACGAATACACCGAAAACGATGTGGTGATAAGCGGAGACTGTTATTATACAGTCTACATAGTAAGCGGACAGCGGTAAAGCCGCGAAGACAGCTATGACCCGGTAGACAGAGCTCTCCCGGGTCTCTGTTTGACAGATCGAGGAGTTCGTGATATAATATAGGCGGATATGACAGCGCAAAAAACGATATTCGGTGATAGCTGTATCACTTTGAATATATTTCCTATCCGTCCGTGCGCTCAAAAGAGCGCCGCTTTCCGATCAACAGGAGGTACAGAATGTATACCGCAAACGAAAAACGCTATGACAGAATGAAGTACAACCGCTGCGGCAAAAGCGGCCTTTTGCTGCCTGCCGTGTCACTCGGTCTGTGGCACAATTTCGGTGATACCGGGGTCTATGCCAACATGGAGCAGATGTGCTTCACCGCCTTCGACAACGGCATAACTCACTTTGATCTCGCGAATAACTACGGCCCCAAGGGCGGCAGCGCCGAGGAGAACTTCGGCAGGATACTGAAAGAGCATTTCGCGCCCAACCGCGACGAGATGATAATATCCACGAAGGCCGGATACTATATGTGGCCGGGGCCTTACGGAGACCGGGGCAGCAGGAAATACCTGATCGCAAGCCTTGACAAGTCCCTGAAAAGGCTCGGGCTCGACTATGTGGATATCTTCTATCATCACCGCATGGATCCGGACACTCCGCTTGAAGAGACTATGTGCGCACTCGATCAGATCGTACGCAGCGGCAAAGCGCTGTATGTCGGGCTCTCGAATTACGACGGCGAAACTCTCGGAAAGGCTGCCGCAATACTGAATGAGCTGCACACTCCTTTTGTCATAAATCAGAACAGATACAATATACTCGACAGGAGCATCGAGCGCAACGGCCTGAAAGAGACATCTCAGCGGCTCGGAAAGGGTATCATCTGCTTTTCGCCGCTTGCGCAGGGTATGCTGACGGACAGGTACTTCAACGGTATACCGGACGACAGCCGGGTACGCACCGACGGACGGTTCCTGAATGAGGAACAGGTCACGGAGGAAAAGCTCGGAAACATCAGAAAGCTGAACGATATCGCGAAGAACAGAGGCCAGACTCTTGCGGAAATGGCGCTGGCATGGCTCCTGCACGACGGTGTCATCACCTCCGTGCTGATCGGCGCGTCGAAGCCCTCACAGATACTCGACAATATCAAGGCGACAGAGAACACGGACTTCACCGCGGACGAGCTTGCGGAGATCGACAGACTTTCGGCTTTGGTATGATAAAGACAGCTCCGTGCCGCGGGTCGGCGGTACGGAGCTTTTTGCTGCGTTCGTCAAAAAAAGATGCGCGTTATTGTTGATAATGACGATTTTTGGAAGAAACGCAATATTTCCGCCTGCCTGAACGTGTTATTGTCAGAAGGCGGAAACGAAAGGGGGGGACAGGAATGAACGGTGCCGAGCTTGAACGCTGTATGCGTCTGTTTTACAGGAGTGTGTACAGGACAGCTCTCTGCCGCTGCAAGGACCCGCATGACGCGGACGACGCTGCGCAGGAGGTGTTTCTGAAACTGTACACCTGCAATAACGAGTTCAGCGATGACGAACACATAAAGGCGTGGCTCCTGCGCTGCACGATCAATCTGAGCACCGATCTCCTGCGCGCGAGAAAGCGTGCCGCGGCTCTGTCCGTCAGTGCCGCGGAGCCGTCAGGCAGCGTCCCGGACGATGAGAACGGGCATATATTTGAACTGCTGCGCAAGCTCCCCGAAAAGAACCGCACCGCGATGTATATGCACTACTGCGAGGGCTATTCGGTCGAGGAAGTCGCGAAGATCACAGGTGCGGGAAAGAACGCGGTGCTGTCACGCCTGATGCGCGGACGAAAGCAGCTGAAAAAACTCCTGGAGAACGAAGGAGGCGGCAGATATGGAAATTAAAGAGATAATGGAAAAGGCAATGTCCGGCGCCGAAAAAAGATACCCGTGCTCCGATGTGGATACGGCGCTGAGAAATGTATTGGAAGCCGCCGGTACCGTTTCGGGCAGGGCTTCGGACAGCGTATACGCGGAGTACCCCGCGGCTCCGGCGCAGACAAAGCGGCACAGGATATTGACCGCGGCAGCCGGGACAGCGGGTGCTGCCGCTGTCATAGCCGGTGCGTTCTTCGGGCTGCGATTTCTGAGCGAGCACGGCGGACTGAAAGAGGGCGGCCCCGATATGACAGATGCCGCATTCTCCGGGACTTCCGGAGACTTCTTCGGTGAGCCGGTAAGCAAGCCCGAAGATACGGAGAGCAACGATACCGCAGCCGATGCTTCTCTGACCGACATTGTGACCGACGATACGACATTCTCCGGGACTTCCGAAGACTTCTTCGGTGAGCCGGTAAGCGAGCCCGAAGATACGGAGAACAACGATACCGCAGCCGATGCTTCTCTGACCGACATTGTGACCGACGATACGACCGTTCCGGCGGAGAACGCTACTCCGGACGATATCCCGTATCTCCCCGCGGCGGCGGACGAGACGAATTCCTTCGGCATACACATGAAGGTCACCGAAGCAAGCGGAGGCCTCATCACTGTGATGATAGAACGCCGAAATCTCGTCACCGACGAGCACCGCGGCGATATTGCCTACAACAGCGGCTTCACGATACGAAGATACGACGGCTCCGCGGACGAAGAACCGCTGATAACCCATGAGCCCGGAGAAGATATATACCGTACAGAACTCAGCGGCTGGGCGTATGAGACCGCGGACATAAGCTGTGAGATGCCTCTTGAGCCGGGCAGATATGTGATAGAAAAGATGTTTTACGATATCAGCCACGACGGCAGCGAGATATACGCCGAAGTTCCATGCGCCGCGTCCTTTGAGATTGCTGCTCCCGCTGTCGACATCGGCAGAGAGGTCGTCAGGGCGACCGTGCCGGTCAGCACCTTATGCCTGCGTGATACGATGCAGACCGGTCTCATAAGCATGGCGGGCTACTGCACCTCGGACGGCACGGGCTATGGTATCGCAGACAGCATTATAGTAAATAACAAGCAGAACCTTGCCGCCGTGGTTTCGGAGCGGGCAAAGGAGAACCCCGCATACGGGGAGCTCCCCGAAGCCATAGCTCCCTACTGTGACGATAACGGCGACCTGCTGCCCGAGAAGCTGGCGGAGCTGCCGCGGTTAAATATATATCACCCGCTCGACAGCACTCCGGCTGCCGATGAATATTACAGCAATCATATCATCGGGGACAAATGGCTGATCTCATATTACAAGACCGCAAAGACGACGATAATATATCTCCGCGACGATACGATAACAACGTTCAGGCACATTCTCGAGACGCTGTGGGAGGGCGTGAGCAACTACCCGGACATCGCGGCGGTTATGACCGACGATGACCGCGGGGGAAGCAGGACTTCTTATCTGAATATCGTCGGGAATGAGGAAGACCTCGAAAACGCGCGGTACTATCTTGAAAAATACGGCATCGACCTGTCGCTGTGCAGGTTCACGACAAAGGAAGAACTGCGCGGGAGCTGGCTGCCGGTAACGCAGTCGTGGGTCGATGAGAGCGGCGCGGAGGGTACGCCTTTCGACAGCAGGGACTATAAATTCTTCTCCTCGATAGACGATCTGGACAGATACAGTTTCTACGGCGTTTATAACGCGGTCGCGGAGACGGACGACCTGTCCGCCGCGGCGGAGATGATGCGCAGATACGGTATCGGCGAGGAGAACGCGCGGCTCGCGGAAAGCGGGGATTTTGACAGCTTCATTGAGATCAGACCCAGCCTCTCCGATATCTTCGATATCTGCCCGATAATAACGGCAGAAGAGAACGCGGGAGTCAGATACTACGGCATACAGCTCTGCTTAACGGAGGACGAGTTCCCCGGGCGGCTTACCGATGCCGGAGTGATACTCTCCGTCGAGGAGCCGGCAGACGGAGCTGAGCCCGTGCGTTACCGCGTATGGATGCAGGAAAGAGGAGAAACGGTCACGGCGGCAGTTTCAGCCGTGCAGTTCTGGCGCCGATACCCGGAGGTCAGCGACGATGACGAGGACATTCATTTTAGTATCGACAGTATCGAAGCCGTCTTCGGCAGCGGTGCGCAGGACAGCTTTGTCCGCGTTTATGCAGATAAAGCGTGTTGGGACGACCTGAAACGCTTCAACGAAGGCCGCACCGGTCTCATCTCTGCGGTCACGCAGTACGCGGAGCCGATCCAATGATTAAAACGAGCATCACCGGAAGCATATCCCGGTGATGCTTTTCTGTTGCTTTTTTATCTGAAAAGATGTATAATATTTCTGAAATATTAAAAAAAGTGTAATGAACGGCATATTTTTTTCGTGTATATATACAGAAGCTCCGGCAGAGATACGGGAGGGAAAAATGGAAGACGAAAAGATAATAGAGCTGTACTTTGAACGCTCGGAGGACGCAATAAGAGAGACTGACAGAAAATACGGCGTGAAATGCAGGTCTACGGCGTATAACATATTGCAGGACCGCGAGGACAGCGAGGAATGTACGAACGACACCTACCTGCGCCTGTGGAACGTCATACCACCGCAGCGCCCCTCGCCGCTGCTCACTTACATAATGCGCATAGTCCGCAACTTGGCTCTCGACAGGGTAAGGCGCGCAAAGGCCTCAAAGCGCGCGGACGACAATTACCGTGCGGTATATGATGAGATAAAGGACATGATACCCGCGCCGGACAGCGTGACAAAGACCGTGGAGGGGCGGGAGCTCTCGGCGCTGATAGACCGCTTTCTCGCGGAGCAGAGCCGTGAGAAGAGGGCTGTGTTCCTCATGCGCTACTGGAACTTCTGCTCCGTCAGCGAGATAGCGCAGAGACTCGGCATAGGCGAGAGCAAGGTAATGGTGACTCTGATGCGGACAAGGAACAAGCTGAAAGAATTTCTCGAAAAGGAGGGCGTGGATATATGAGCACAAAGGAAGACAGACTTCTCGACGCGATAGGCGGCGTGTCCGATAAGAACGTTCGCATAGCGGTCGGGAGCAATTCCTCGGAGCTCGGGCTGCGGACGGAGACACATAATATAACGCTTACCGGGCAGGAAAAGATCACGCCCGAGGAAATACGCAGATATCGCATAAGGAGCGCTGTCATAGGCTGCGCAGCGGCTGTTCTCGTCATTGCGGGAGGCATTTTCCTGTGGAATAAGCTGAAAGACATCGAAACAGAGCCGAAGCCCGCGGTCTCGACGACCGCGGCCGTAACCACTGTCGCTTCCGTTACAACTGCGCCTGCCGATACAACAGGCGGCGACGATTATTACAGGGTAGTCGAGGGCGGCTTTTCGACGCAGAGCAGAACGGTCGGCGGCAAATTCCTGCGCGTGGTCTGCGACAACGAGGAATTTGTATATACAGAGCCCGACGGGATAACGCGCTTTTACCCGGAGCAGGCGCGCGTGGAGCTCGTTGACGAAACGACCGGCTCTGTCACGGCGGAGGCACGCTTCGTCACCTATGACTACTTTGTTGTGACGCTCGACCGGGATATAATGATAAAGCTCGCGGTGAACGACTCGGGCGAATACACGGGGCTCGTCATCGTGCCGACGGAGGACGGCAGATACTGCGCGACGGTATATACCTGCTCTCCCGACGGCCGCATGGACTTCGATCCTTCCGGATTCTATCTTATCTCGTCGCCGGACGATGTTTCTTTTGAAAAGCAGGGCGACGGCATATTCGTGAAGAGCGGAGATGCTTCCGGGCATTATTCAGTCAACAGGAGCTTCATAACCTACGACGACAACACGCCCTATGTGCTTCTCGCACGCGGCAGAGAATTCGGTGAGAGATCGTCGGGTGAAGCGCAGCTTCGCTTTGACGCGCTCGTTACGGGCAGGCAGGTGCTGGTTTACAGCTATGACAACGGCGGTACTATGCCGCCTTACGACATATACCCCGAATACGCGAGCCTGAGACTCAACGGCTATGAGCCCGACAAAAGCTCCGGTATGTATTATGTACGTTCGGACAAAGAAGACTCCGGCGCGTTCGTTCAGCTCCGCAGCAGCGACGAGAACGGCATAGGCTGGGTGGAGCTGGATATAGAGCGCTTCGACGCGTACGGCAGCTTCAACATGATCACCCGTACGCTCGACAGCGGCAGAGTTCTTATATTTGTCGGAGTGCCGCTGAACAGGCGTTTCACGGTGTATGCCTGCCTTTATGACAGCAGCGGGCTGCATCTGTTGCCCGACCTGAGATTCGAGACAGAGCTGCCGCTTGAAAGCATCTATTGCGACGGCGGGAACGGGCTGATATATAACGACATATACAAGGGCGAAAAGAACGTGGTCATCGACTTCGATACTCTGGAGATATTCGACAAAATGAACGAAGAGAGTGAGGCGGCGCTGGAAAAGCTGAAAGAGCTGACCAACGGCAATGCCGAGGGCGGGTTCTATGCCCCGATCGCACCGGGGAAGGGGCTGCACACGCTCAGATATGACGGCGAAAAGTTCACCGCAGACCCCGACGGCTGGTACGGCACGGTGTATTCGATAACCGCGGGGACGGTCGAGAAGGTCGGCTATGCCAAAGGTTACGGCAATTATATGCAGATACGCGACAGATCCGGACATCTGTGGACTTACGCGAACCTTTACTACAACAGATATTTCAGAGAGGGAGATACCGTACACATGGGAGAAGCGATAAGCGACGTATCGAGCGAGCTTGCGGTGTACTGCGACAAGGAGATAGTTCCGGAGCCGCTGACGAACCCGATGATAATCCCGGACGAGAGCGAAGTCACCCTGATCGCCGGCGAGTCGAAGCCCTCCGACGAGCTGCATGAGTTCAGCGCCGACAACACGATAACGCGGCGCTTCATCGGCTGGGCTGACGAATGGGCAGCCACACACGACGATCAGTACAGGTGGTACAAGGCGGGCGAGTTCCTCGACAATCTCGGTGTTGACGGACTGAAAGAGCTGTACTATAAGGGGAAATTCCTTGCCGGGGAGCTTGTGACCGACGATTTCTCCGATATCGACGGCTACAACGGCGTTACGTCATTCGGCTCCGACCCGCTGACGGCGGACGGCGCGGTCTTCGAGCTGCCTTATCCGGAGGGCAGCAAAACGATGTTTTCATTCTATTCCAGCGGTTTCAGCTACCGGAGCTTCTATGACGCGTGGATGAGCGTGTTCACCGAGGAATGGGCTTTCACTCTGCTGAACAGCTATCCGGGCTTCCGTAAATACGGCGACGAGCTGTATTATGTGTCCTCGGCGGGCGGCGGCGATCTGTCTCTGGTGAACGTTGAGTATGAGCTCGTGAAGCAGACGGACGACGAGATAGTATTCAACGCCGTCGGCTATCACGTTGAGCAGGGCGAACAGCCGGTCTATGACCCCGCGCTCAGGGACAGATACAAAAAGTCCTACACACCGTACAGATTTGTAAAGACCGCCGACGGGTGGAGGATAGCGTTTTCCGAGACCTTCTACAACTGGCACTGACTTTGTGTGATATGCTGAAATTTATTGTGGAAGTGCATAAATCGGTAAAAAACGTGTCACTTTTTGCCGGTTTTGAACGTCTTTATATACAGAAGGCATAATTATGCCAAAAAACGGAGGAAATTGAAATGAACAACAGACAAAAGCTCATCGTTCCGGCTCTGTGCGCGGCTCTGCTGCTTTCGGGCTGCAATACGGACAAGCCCGCGACGACGGCACCGGAGAACGAAACAACGACGACTGCGGCGGAGACTACGACAACTGCGGCAGCCAATACCACGACCGCCGCGGCGACCACGACGACAACAAAGGTAGACGCGCTCTCGGGCGAGGAGGACACCAATGTCACAAAGACCGAGACTGCCCCGACCGATATCATGCAGTACACGCTCAATCAGCTCTGGGGCAAGCGGATAGACTGCGAAAACAAAAAGTCGCTGCACATGAACAGTGTAAACGAATGGAAGCTCGCGCCGGGCGAAGCTCCGAAATTCGAGCAGGGAAAGCGCTACCTCGAGTTTGAATGCGGCAGCGGCAGCGCCCGCTTCTCACCGCAGGCAAGATTCTCGAGCGGAGCTATGTCAAAGGAGTGCGACGCGGCGTTCAAGGAGATCGTTGAGGACAGTTCGCTCGGGGGTTCGCCGGGCTTCGGCGGCTATTACGACGATACATATAAGGAACTTAACACCGTAATGGACATAGAGAAGGTGGACGAAAAAGGCACAATAATCATGAGCAAGATCAAGTACGGCTACGGTACTCAGTGCTATGACAAGATGTTCACGGTCAACGCCTTTGTGCGCCGCGCTGAGGAATATCATATACCCAATTGGGTTCCCGAGCCCGAAGCCTACGAGATCATCATAGACCCCGCGTATATGAGCGCACTGAGGCTGCCGATGCTGGAATACGATCCGACAAAGCTGAAGTTCAACGTCAACGGCACCGAGTTTTACGCCGACACCATGCGCGGTTACGTCAGCCCGGTAAGTTATCTGAACGGCGGCAGCGGCGTGACTAAATTTCAGAACGATGAGTTCATTTACGCGAAGATAGTGCTTATGACACCCGAATTTACTTACGACAATATCGACGGCGCCCTCATAAGCGGTAATCTCATGTATATCGAGCCGCTGACCGAGGACACCGACAGCGTGATAAACGGCACATTCGTTTCCGAAACACCCGACGCCGCACCGGATCTCGCGGATGCTATGATGGCGGCGAAGGACGAGATGATCGACGACCGCACGCTCAGGCTCGACCTTATCGACCTCGACTTCGACGGGGTTCCCGAGGTGCTGACACAGTACTACAACAATATTTACGAACTGGACGGACCCTACGCTGCCATACACTGCCGTGTGTTCCGCTTTGACGGAGGAAAGATGAAGAAGCTCGGCGAGTTCGAGAGAGTGGATTACGAGCCGTTTGAAGAAGCCGTATATATACCCACGGGCGAGCACGGCTGGCACTTCACCGACTACAAGGATCACTGCCTGCTGACGATAAAGAACGGTCAGATGACGGTGAACCATATTTCCGAGCGTAGAGGTGTCGGTGAACCTAACGAGAATGGATATTACAACGAGTTTGAATATTATTATCTCGGCGAGAAGATAACAGTCGAAGAGTATGAGGACTTTAATCCGCTCATTGGCAAGAACGATACATACTACAAATGGACAAGCAAAAATTCGCTCGGCTATTCTGTAATGGCTGACGATCCTTACAAGGTCTATGATATGCTCTATGAGAAGCTCGGCGACGACTTTGCCTCTATCAGGCGTTACAACCTGAGAACGCCGGGACAGCACTGGGACGAAAAGACCGAGGAAACGGGCAGATTTGCCCACTGTTTCGAGCCGTCGGAGAACTTCCCGAACGACCTGATAAACATATTCTACACGGACAGCGAGACCGCGAAGTATGAGGCGTACTACGGCATCTCGTTCGAGGGCGCGAAGGAAAAGCCCGTCATCTACCTCTATCCCGAGGAAGAAACGGACGTTTCGGTGCAGGTATCGTTCCCGTTCGGCGGCGAGCTGACCTGCACATATCCGGAGTACAACGACGGCTGGA
>CAMVBT010000044.1 GCA_947165805.1 uncultured Clostridia bacterium | reverse complement strand
CCGACTTCGACCCGCAGGGCAAGTCCGACGCTGAAGTTATGCGTTTCTGCCAGAGCTTCATGACAGAGCTTTACAGACACATCGGTCCGAACCTCGACGTTCCCGCAGGCGACATCGGCGTAGGCGGACGTGAGATCGGCTACCTCTTCGGCCAGTACAAGAGACTGAAGAACGAATTCTCCGGCGTTCTGACAGGTAAGGGCATCCAGTACGGCGGCTCTCTTATCAGACCCGAGGCTACAGGCTACGGCGCAACATACTACGCTGTTGAGATGCTCAAGCACTTCGGCGACGACATCAAGGGCAAGACAGTTGCTATCTCCGGTTTCGGCAACGTTGCATGGGGCGTGGCTCTCAAGGTAACCGAGCTCGGCGGCAAGGTAGTTACCATCTCCGGTCCCGACGGCTATATCTATGACAAGGACGGCATCAACACTCCCGAGAAGATCGCTTATATGCTCGAAATGCGCGCTTCGTGCCGCAACAGAGCTCAGGACTACGCAGACAAGTTCGGCGCAGAATTCCACGCAGGCGAGAAGCCGTGGGGCGTCAAGGTCGATATCGTTATGCCCTGCGCTACACAGAACGAAGTCAACATCGACGAGGCTAAGAAGATCGTTGCAAACGGCGTGAAGTATTATGTGGAAGTTTCTAATATGCCTACGACCAACGAAGCTATCGCTTACCTCAAGGAGAACAAGGTGATAGTTGCTCCCTCCAAGGCAGTAAACGCGGGCGGCGTTGCAGTCTCCGGTCTCGAAATGTCCCAGAACTCCATGAGATACAACTGGACTTCCGAGGAAGTTGACGAAAAGCTCAAGAACATCATGAAGAACATCTTCGAGGCTTCCGTAAAGGCTGCCAACGAGTACGGCCTCGGCGACGACCTCGTAGCAGGCGCGAACATCGCGGGCTTCCTCAAGGTAGCGGAAGCTATGAAGGCTCAGGGCGTGGTTTAATTCGGTCGCTCCGCTCGAGTCTTTCAAGAGTGCCTCCGGCGGCCAGCCCTTTTAAAAAAGGGCTGGACCCTAAAACAAACCGCTTCGCCTTGCAGACTCGACAGGTAGTACGCCTTTTGAATGCGAAAGAAACAAAAACAACAAAAATCCTGCTCCTTTCGGCACTGAAAGGGGCAGTTTTTTTTGTCGCATCGGACATTCACACAGCTCCGGGCTCTGTCATATTATAGATAAGCGATGATATATCGCGGGAGGAACAGAGACTATGGAAATGCTGATTATCGGCGGAGACCGCCGTATGATATTTGCCGCGAAGAAGCTGTCGGAGAAGTACGGCTGCGCAGTCCGCGGCTTTGAGGGCGCGGATATCGCGGGTCTGCCCCGCGCCGGCGCGCAGGAGCGCTATGAATGCGCGGTGCTGCCGATATTCGCCGGTACCGAAGATATAGTCTGCCCGTTCGGCAACGGAGCCCTCGGCATAAATGTCCTTTACGATGTACTGCGCCCGGGAGCGGCGGTCTTTGCGGGAAAGGTATTCCCGCGGCTCAAATCGCTCTGCGCGGAGAACGGCTGGGAGCTGTATGATTATCTGAAACGCGAGGAGCTTGCGGTCATGAACGCCGTGCTGACCGCCGAGGCCGCCGCGGGTATCGCGATAAACGCGACCGAGGCCTCGGTATTCGGCGCGAAGGTGCTGGTTCTGGGCTTCGGGCGCATCGGCAAGATGACAGCACGGTATTTCTCGGCTCTCGGCGCCGATGTCACTGCCGCGGCGCGAAAGCCCGCAGACCTCGCGTGGATACGCGCCTGCGGCTATTCCCCTACAGACATCAGCGACAAGGAGCGGCTCGCAGAAGCTCTCGCGGCTGCGGACATCATACTGAACACCGTCCCTGCGCCCATACTGACGGGGGATACCGCATCGGCGGCACGTCCCGGCACTCTGCTCATCGAGCTCGCGTCCGTGCCGTGTACCGACGGGGACACGCCGTTCAGAGTCATAAAGGCGGGAGGCCTGCCCGGAAAGACATCACCGATGACCGCGGGATATATCATAGCGGAAGCTGTTGAGAATATCATTGACGAAAGGAGCAGAAGAAATGGAGGAACTTAAAGGCAAACGTGTAGGATTTGCCATGTGCGGGTCTTTCTGCACATTTTCACGCTGCTTTGACGCGCTCGGAAAGCTGAAAGAGCTCGGGTGCGATATAATACCGATAATGTCGTTCAACGCCTTTGAAACTGACACCCGCTTCGGGACTGCCGCCGAACACCGCAGACGTCTTGAGGATATGTGCCGCCATGAGGTGATACACACGATAGAGGGAGCCGAACCGATAGGGCCGAAGAATATGACAGATATCATGCTCGTTGCGAACTGCACGGGCAATACTCTGGCGAAGCTCGCGGCGAGCATCACGGACACCCCGGTCACCATGGCGGTCAAGAGCCACCTGCGCGGCATAAAGCCCGTGGTGCTGAATATAGCGACGAATGACGCTCTCGCGGGAGCCGCGAAGAACATCTTCTCGCTGATGAATTATAAGAATTACTATTTCGTCCCCATAATCCAGGACGATCACAAAAACAAGCCGTTTTCCCTCACCGGCGATTTCGCAAAGATACCCGACGCCCTCATAAGCGCCCTCGCCGGCCGACAGCTGCAGCCCATTCTCGGTTCACACTGAAACCGGTCGCTTGCGCTCGAGCTCCCTCCCCCGGCCCCCCTCTCTCCACCACCCTCTCTCTCTTTCCGTAAAGGCGAACCGCTTCGCCTTGCAGCGGGGGTAGGTAGTACGCCTTTTGAGGGTAAAGGAAACATAAACTATAATAATAACTGCTCCTTTTGACTGACAAAAGGAGCAGTTACTTTCATATACAGATAATATAGCAAAAACTCTGAACTGCGAGGCAGAGACCCGCCGCTCCAAAAAAGTAACAGACGGATTGGAAGCGGCGGCTCGCCGCCGTTTCTCGAAAAAATATTCTGTGCAATGTAGAAAATGATAGGGGATTTTTAGTCAGTTTTGCTGTTGACAATCACCAAAAAAAGTAATATCATAAAATAGTATAATTATGTAAAACAGGAGGCGGCAGTATGGAAAATTCAATAGCCACTCTGATAGCAATAGACAAGAAGGCGCGCGAGACTTCGGAAGCGGCATCGCGTAAGGCGGAAGAGATACTCGAAGCCGCAAGAGCCGAACATGAGAGCCTTGTCCGCGAGAACGCCGAAAAGCTGAAAGCACAGACAAACGAGCGCATCGCGGAGCTGAAAGCCGCGTCCGACCGCGAGATCGCCGAGGCAGAGAACGCCGCGGACGAGAAATGCCGCAGACTGGACGAAAAAATGGCCGCAAAACGTGACAGCTTCAAAAAAGAAATAGTCGGCCGCATATTGACGACAGGCTGAAACGGAGGGAGGCGCGGAAATGGCGAATAATGCCGTGACAGCCAAATCAAGGGCTATATCTGGCAAGCTCCTCACGAAGGACGAATATACGACGCTGATGCATAAGCCGTCGGTCGGAGCCGTGGCCGCGTTTCTCAAGACGCGCCCGCTGTACGCGGCGGCATTCGCGGACACCGACGAATCGGCGATACACCGCGCGCAGGCCGAGGCTCTTATAGAGCGCAGCGTCTTTGACAACTACATTCGCGTACTGAAATTCCATACCGGCGACAAGACCGGAATAATGAGTTTCTACATCAGACACATCGAGACCGAACAGCTCATCAAGGCAGTCACCGCCATAGCCTCCGGCGCGCAGGAGAGCTTCATGTTCTCCTTTCCGGAGTATGTGACGAAGTATATCTGCTTTGACCCGATAAGCGTCGCGGAAGCCTCAGACCTTTCGATGCTGGCGCTGATCCTTGAACCCACGCCGTACAAAAAGCCCCTGCACGGTCTGCTGACTGACCCGGAGCCCGATCTGAACAAGATCATAACCACGATAAACGTGTGCTACATACAGTGGGCGTTCGGGCAGATCGACAGGTTCGCCCGCGGCAGCTCCCGGGAGCTGCTAAAGGATTTCTTCCTGCGCAAGACAGACGCGGACAACCTTTTGATGTGCTATCGTATGAAAAGCGTGTTCAAGGCCGACCCCGAACGTATCAGCGAGCTGCTGATACCGTATCATAAACGTCTGCGCCGCAAGAAGATAGACGAGGCTCTGAGAACGAACGACCCGGTAGCGGTGCTGCGGGAGATGTTCGTGACCGAGCGTGTCGCGACGGCAAAGGTCTCCGATATCCCGGAGATAAACGTCAACGTATCGGAGTACCGCTACTTCCGGCACCGCCTCGCGGTAAGCGCCAATGAAGTGGAAGCCCTCTACTCGCTCATGATGCTGTTCAAGGCAGAGAGCACAAACCTTTTCCGCATAATCGAGGGCATACGCTACGGGCTGCACCCGGAAGAAATGGAAAAGTACCTGATCATTTAGCAGTTAACAGTTTACAGTGTACAATTAACAGTTGAGGTGCCGCCTCCGGCGGCCTGTCCGGATCGTGACAAAACGGAAAGCTTTGCTGCCCGACCGGAAAAACCATAAATACGGCAGATAAATACCGGGTCTCGTCACGATTCAAATATGTCCGCGGAGCGGACACCAAAATTATCAATTATCAATTGTCAATTATCAATTAAAAAAAGAGGGGGCAGAAATTTGGCAATAGAAAAAGTATCGCTCGTCTATATAGAAGGCAGCCTCAGAAAGGTCAACAAGACGCTGAAAAAGTGCTGCGAGAGCGGGTGCTTCCACATGAACCCGCCGCCCGATACGTCGCGCAACGAGCTTGCCGCGAAAAATCTCAAGGACAAGGGACTGTACGAGCGCATGATAAAGCGCGCGAGAGCCATTGCGGATAACCTCGGCGTAAAGCTCGACGAGGACGCGCCCTTCGATGATATAGAATATAACGTCGGCGCGGACTTCAAGAAGTATCTCGATGAGCTGGACAAACAGCAGGCCGGGCTCTATGAGGAGCAGATGCGCATAAACAGCGAGATACGCTCAAAGGGCGCCATATATCACAACCTGCTGGGCTTCTCGGGCTTCGACGCGGACTTCGCGGAGCTGCTCGCCTGTAAGTATCTCAAGCCGCGCTTCGGACGGATACCGAACGGAAGCATACGAAAGCTCGATTTCTACAGCGAAAAGACGTTCTTCTTCTACCCGTTCGAGAAGAAGGAGAATTATACATGGTGCCTGTACATAACGACATCGGCGGAGGTCAACAATATCGACTTCCTGTTCGGAAGCCTCGGCTTTGAGCGCTCGGTACTCCCGGATTACCTGAAGGGAAGCACCGAGGAAGCAGCGAGAAAACTGCTCTCCGATATGGACGATGATCTGGTGAAGCTGGGCGAGGTGGAGGAAAAGCTGAAGGAAATAGCCGACCGCGAGAGCGAGAAGCTCTCAAAGGTCTACGCGAAGCTGATCTCCCTGAACAGCAGCTACGAGCTGCGTGCCAACGTCACCGTATTCGACAACAGCTTCCATTTCTCCGGCTATATACCGTCAAAAGAAGCAAAGCACTTCACGGAGATGATAAATTCTGTCGGAGATGTCACCGTGAATATCCGTGACGTGACATCGGACGACAAGGCTCCGGTAAGGCTGAAGAACAACTGGCTGTTCAGACCCTTCGAGATGTTCGTGAAGATGTACGGACTGCCCGCGGCGAACGGAATGGACCCGACGCCTCTCGTGGCGATAACGTATATGCTGCTTTACGGAATGATGTTCGGAGATCTCGGTCAGGGGCTCTGCATAATGATACTCGGCATCATACTCACTAAGGTAACGAAAGCGGGACTCGCGCCGATCATAGCAAGAATAGGATTATCCAGCGCTCTGTTCGGTATCCTGTACGGTTCGGTATTCGGGAATGAGGATATAATCGAACCGTTCTTCCGGTTCCCGCAGATATATGAGCTTTTCGGCTACACCGAACCTCCCCACGACGTATTCAAGGCGTCGAATATGTTCCTCATACTGGCGCTGATCGTCGGCATCTGCCTGATACTTGCCACGATGATAGTCAACATAGTCGTGAGCCTGCGGATGGGGGATCTTGACGCGGGCATCTTCGGAGCCAGCGGCATCTGCGGATTTGTGTTCTACGCTTCGCTTATTGCCGGTCTCGGATGCAGCATAGCGCTGGGCATACAGATAATGACTCCCGTGTATATCATCTGCCTGATAGTGCTGCCTCTGGCGCTGATATTCTTCAAGGAGCCGCTGCTCCACGCTATGGAGAACAGAGGAATGAAACCCGTCAAAGGCGCTAAGAACGCCGGTAACATAGACACCGGACTAAAAGCCAAGCTCGCGAAGATGCAGGAGGGCGGCGGTACCGGAGAGAAGAAATCCGTCGGTATGTTCATCATCGAAGGCTTCATAGACCTCTTCGAGATATGCCTCACCTACCTGTCGAACACCATGTCTTACCTGCGTATCGGCGGCTTCGTGCTCAGCCACGCCGGACTAATGCTGGTATTCAGCATCATAGCCGATATGTTTGACGGCGCGGGCAGCGTAGTGGTGCTCATCTTCGGCAACATATTCGTTACCGGCTTTGAGGGCTTCATCGTCGGCATACAGGTGCTCCGACTGGAGTTCTATGAGCTGTTCAGCCGCTTCTTCAAGGGCGGAGGCATACCGTTCAAATCCGTATCCACAAACACCAAAGTACAAGTATAACGATCAAGGAGAATAAAACAATGATTCTTTATTTATTACCGCTTATTGCGCTCGCTATGATAATCATACCGCTGGTCACAGCTATCCGCAGAGTACACGCCGGCAAGAAGGTCGACAAGAAACGCACCGTTCTTCTCAACGGAGGTCTGTTCCTCGGGACGATGATACTGATGATGATATTCATGCCCGTACTTGCAGCCGCGCAGGCTCCCGAAGCCGCTCAGGCTGCCGGTGACAGCTTCGGCATCGGAATGAAGTACATCGCCGCGGCTCTGCCGACCTGCTTCGCGACGATAGCTACAGGTATCGCGGTAGGAAACGCGGCTTCCGCGGCTATCGGAGCCCTCAGCGAGGACGAAAAGACATTCTCGAAGGCTCTGATCTTCGTGGCGCTGGGCGAAGGCGTCGCGCTCTACGGAATCCTTGTCTCGATACTGATACTCAACGGCTGAGGACTGCGGAATGAAGTGCTGGCTGATAAGCGACAACGCCGATACGCAGATGGGAATGAGGCTCGCCGGCGTCGAGGGCGTGGTCGTGCATGAGCACGACGAGGTGATAGCGGCTCTTGACAGCGCCGCCGCCCGTGAGGACATTGCGGTCATATTCGTGACGAAGAAGCTCTCCGACCTTTGCCGGACGGAGATAGCCGAACGCAAGCTCTCACTGCGCAGACCCCTTATAGTCGCCGTCCCCGACCGTCACGGCGGCTCACATATCTCCGAGACCCTTGCCGCTTACGTCGGTGAAGCTATCGGAATGAAACTGTAAAAGGTACATACTATGGAAACCAACACAAAACTTGAACGCTTCATACAGCAGACCGAGACCGCCGCGAAGGGCGAAGCGGACAGGATCATCGAAGAAGCACAGAAGCAGGCCGTCGGTATGATAAACGACGACCGCGAGATAAGGGAAGCAAAGGCAGCAATGCTCGCGAAGATCTCACACTGCGAGAACGACGAACACAAGCGTGTAGCGGAGACCCGCTATGCCCTCGACAGAAAAGTGCTGACCCACCGCAACGCCCTTGTGAACGAGCTCTTCGAGGATATCCGCCGTGAGCTGACAGAGTTCACCGGATCCGGGGAGTATGAGGAGCACCTGAAAAAGTGCGTCGCCGCCGCAAACCGTGAGCGCTCGCTCTCCGACCCCGTGTTCGTCTACTGCCGCAAGGCCGATCTCGAGCTCGCGGAAAATGTGCTCCGGAAATACGGCATCAAGCCAAAGACCGACAGGAATATCCTGATCGGCGGGCTTATGTTCAAATACCCCGTCAAGGGCATATTTATCGACTTCACCCTTGATTCCGCCTTCGATGCCGAGCGTGAGGCCTTTTCGTCGCGCTCCGAGATGCAGCTGTAGAGGACGTGTTCCTCCGCTCTGCCGCAAAAAAACGATAAATAACGAGGAAACAAGATGACAAACAAGATCTACGCGATCAACGGACCCGTTATAAAAATAAAGAATACCAAGGATTTCGCCATGCGCGAAATGGTCTATGTCGGTCATAAGCGCCTCATCGGCGAGGTCATAGGCGTAAATGCCGATATGACCACGATACAGGTCTACGAGAACACCGCCGGACTGCGTATCGGCGAGGTCGTTCACGGTACCGGCTCGCCCATGAGCGTGACTTTAGGCCCCGGTATAATCGCCAATATCTTCGACGGTATCGCAAGACCCCTGCGCGATATGAAGAAGACCGACGGCGTCTACGTTACCGAGGGCAGCGATATCCCGACGATAGACCCCTCCCGTGAGTTCGACGTGACCGTGCTCGCAAAAGCCGGCGACGAGCTCTCGCCGGGACAGATATACGCCGAATGCCCCGAGACCGCGCTGATAACCAACCGCGTTATGGTGCCGCCGGACTTCGGGAAATGCACAGTCACCTACGCCGCTCCGAACGGAAAGTATAAGGTCAGCGATACCATACTCAAAGTCGATGTGAACGGCGAGGAGCTCACGCTGACGCTGTGTCAGCGCTGGCCTATCCGTACTCCGCGCCCGGTGGCGAGACGCATACCGATAAATACCCCGCTGATAACCGGTCAGCGCGTGCTCGACTCGATAGTGCCTGTCGCAAAGGGCGGCACAGCCGCTATACCGGGAGGCTTCGGCACGGGCAAGACCATGACTCAGCACCAGATAGCCAAGTGGTGCGACGCGGACATCATCGTCTACATTGGCTGCGGCGAGCGCGGAAATGAGATGACGCAGGTGCTCGAGGAATTCGGCGAGCTCATCGACCCGAAGAGCGGCAAGCACCTCACTGACCGCACAGTGCTGATAGCGAACACGTCAAATATGCCCGTTGCGGCGCGTGAGGCTTCGATATACACGGGAATAACCATAGCGGAATACTACCGCGACATGGGCTACGATATAGCGATAATGGCGGACTCGACCTCCCGCTGGGCTGAGGCTCTGCGTGAGATATCCGGACGTCTGGAGGAAATGCCCGCGGAAGAGGGCTACCCTGCCTACCTGCCGTCGCGCCTCGCGGAATTCTATGAGCGCGCGGGCAACTGCAACGTGCTCTCGGGCAAGCGCGGCAGCGTCACGATAATCGGCGCGGTATCTCCGGCGGGCTCGGACTTCTCCGAGCCGGTAACTCAGAACACCAAGCGTTTCGTGCGATGCTTCATCGCGCTCGACAAGCCCCTT
Organism: uncultured Clostridia bacterium; assembly: GCA_947165805.1. Classification (GTDB taxonomy): domain Bacteria; phylum Bacillota; class Clostridia; order Oscillospirales; family Ruminococcaceae; genus Ruminiclostridium_E. Next base: position 2,618 of record CAMVBT010000044.1, on the reverse strand, counting down.
GCCTACGCGAGACACTATCCCGCGATAAACTGGCTGACCAGCTACTCGGAGTATATCCCCGATTTCGAGGAATACTACGAAAAAAACGTGGGCGAGGATTTCCTGCGCGTGCGTCAGCGCATAAGCAACATACTGCTCGAAGAGAACAAGCTCATGGAGATCGTCAAGCTGATAGGCTCGGACGTTCTCCCCGACGACCAGAAGCTGGTGCTCGAGACCGCGAAGGTGATACGCGTGGGCTTCCTCCAGCAGAACGCCTTCCACAAGGACGACACCTATGTCCCGATGAGCAAGCAGCTGTTGATGATGCGCGTTATACTGCGGCTCTATGACCGCGCCGGGGACGCTCTCGCGCGCGGAGTCAGCGTCCGCAGCATACTCGGAACGGGGCTCTTCGACAAGCTGATAAAGATGAAATACGACATACCGAACGACAAGCCGGAGATGTTCAGGGAATACAGCCGCGAGATCGACAAAACTCTCGACGGACTTAAATAATAGGGAGCAGTTACAGATATGCTGAATATACAATATTCGGGTCTTGCCGAAGTAAACGGCCCTCTGGTATGCCTTGAGGGCGTAAAGGGCGTCGCATACGAGGAGATCGCGGAGCTGCGCCTTGCGGACGGCACCAAGCGCCTCGGACGCGTCGTGCAGATGGAGGGCGACAAGGTCATACTTCAGGTGTTCGAGGGAACATCGGGACTGTCGCTGGACAACACCCGCACCGTGTTCAAGGGCAAGCCTCTGGAGATACCGCTCAGCCCGGAGATGCTCGGGCGCGTGTTCAACGGCGCGGGAAAGCCCGCCGACGGGCTCGGCGACGTGTTCGCGGAGAAGTACGGCGACATAAACGGCCGCGCTCTCAATCCCGTGGCGCGCTCATATCCCCGCAACTACATACATACCGGCATCAGCTCGATAGACTGCCTTATGACGCTTATCCGCGGGCAGAAGCTGCCCATATTCTCGGGCTCGGGACTTTCTCATAACAAGCTCGCGGTGCAGATAGTAAAGCAGGCGCGCATAGCCGAGGACAGCGGCAAGGATTTTGCCGTGGTATTCGCGGCAATGGGCGTTCAGAACGACGTGGCGGACTACTTCCGACGTGAGTTCGAGCACGCGGGAGCAAGCGGCAGAGTCGTAATGTTCCTGAACCTGTCCAATGACCCGATAATCGAGCGCATACTCACGCCGAAATGCGCGCTGACGACAGCCGAATATCTGGCGTTCGAGAAGAATATGCACATACTCGTCATCATGACCGATATAACATCCTACGCCGAGGCTCTGCGCGAATTCTCGTCCTCAAAGGGCGAGATACCCGGACGTAAGGGCTACCCGGGCTATCTGTACTCCGACCTCGCGTCTATGTACGAGAGAGCCGGCGTTATAGAGGGCTCCACGGGCTCGGTGACGCAGATACCGATACTTACGATGCCCAACGACGACATCACACACCCGATACCCGACCTTACCGCCTACATCACCGAGGGGCAGATCGTTTTTGACCGCACCCTCGATTCCGAAGGCATTTATCCCGGACTTTCGGTGCTGCTGTCGCTGTCGAGACTGATGAAGGACGGCATCGGCGAGGGCTACACCCGCGCCGACCACAGCGATGTCGCGAACCAGCTCTTCGCGGCTTACGCGAAGGTGCAGGACGCGCGTTCGCTCGCCTCGGTAATAGGCGAAGACGAGCTTTCCGAGACCGACAAGCGCTACATGGTCTATGGCCGCGAGTTCGAGCAGAGATTCCTGAATCAGGGCTTTGACGAGAACCGCAGCATGGACGAGACACTTGAGCTCGCGTGGGATCTGCTTTCGCTGCTCCCGAAGACCGAGCTTGACAGAATGAACGCGAAGCTCATCGAGGAGCACTACCGCGAAAACGCGGAGTAATTGACCGGAAGGGGGTAAGCTCATGGCACAGCAGGTCTTTGCCACAAAGGGAAATCTGATAAACGCGAAGCACTCGCTGAAACAGGCACAGCTCGGCTATGAGCTCATGGACAGAAAGCGCAATATCCTTATCCGCGAAATGGTCATGCTCACAGATAAAGCAAAGGAGCTCAGCGGCAGCCTCGAAAAGATATACGCCGAGGCCTACACGGCTTTGCAGAACGCCAATGTCATTGACGGCGTGCTGTCCGAGAAGTGCAAGGCTATGCCCATAGATGCCACTGTTGATATTTCTTACAGAAGTGTAATGGGGATAGAGCTGCCGAACATCTCCGGCGGCGACTTCGAGCCGAGGCTCTGTTACAGCCTCGCGGCGACGGATTCCAATTATGATAAGGCGTATGTCTGCTTTCTCAGGGCAAAGCAGACAGGTCTCCTGCTCGCGGAGATCGAGAACAGCGTCTATCGCCTGTGCGTTGCGATACGCAAATCACAGAAGCGCGCCAACGCCCTCAAAAATATCCTTATCCCCACCTACCGCGATCAGGTGAAGTACATCTCCGAAGCCCTCGAGGAAAAAGAGCGCGAAGAGTTCTCACGCCAGAAAATAATCAAAGCCGCCAAAGCTTAGCGCGGTCGCAGTAGTCGCTTCGCTCAAGAAGTCGCTTCGCTTGAGCCCGGGGCTCTGCCCCGGACCCCGCCGCCCCTTTTAAAAA
>CAMVBT010000043.1 GCA_947165805.1 uncultured Clostridia bacterium | reverse complement strand
CTTGATATTTATACTGCCCTCAGAATTTCATAGGAGGACATTTTTATGGCAGCAGCAGTAATTTATTGGAGCGGCACGGGCAACACCGAAGCCATGGCAAAGGCAGTCGCGGAGGGCGCGGGCGTAGAAGCGGTCAGCGTTTCCGATTTCAAGGGCGATATCGGAGAATTTGACGCTCTCGGTCTCGGCAGCCCCGCAATGGGCGACGAGGTGCTCGAGGAATCGGAGTTTGAACCGTTCTTTGCGGGTATCGAGGACAAGATAAGCGGCAAGAAGATCGTACTTTTCGGGTCGTATGACTGGGGCGACGGTCAGTTCATGAGAACGTGGGAGGACCGCGTCAGAGCCGCGGGCGCAACGCTCATAAACGACGCAGGTTTTACCGCCAATCTCGAGCCGAACGAGACCGAGCTCGCCGAGCTCCGTAAGCTTGGCAAGGCTCTTGTAAGCTGAATCATGAGTGTTGTTGTAGTTGGCGGAAATGACCGCATGGCGACAAAATACAAAGAGATATGCGGCGATTTCAAATGCAAAGCGAAGGTTTTCACACAGATGCCCGCCGATTTCGAGAACAAGCTCGGGAACCCCGACCTTGTGGTGCTTTTCACGAACACCTGTTCTCACAAAATGGCTCATACGGTCGATCGGCGCGCCGAAAAGCAGAGCTTTCGCGTCGCAAAGATACACAACGCAAGTGCGAACGCGCTGAAAAGCGTCTTGCGGGAATACTGTGTATCTTCCTGAATATGATTTCAAGCCTACGGCTGGAAGCCGTAAGGAAGGCTTCCAAAAGCGTGCGCGCATTAAAGAAACCTTCCAAATTCCTCTCCATTTTTTCACAAAGTTCCTCCGGCAAGAAAAAATTGCCGGAGGGATTTTTTTGCGGAAAACTCTTGATTTTTTGAAAACATTGCAGTATAACGATTAGGTTAGATATTGCTAACCCGATTGGAAAAGAGGTACAAAAATGAAATATCTTACAGCCGGAAAAGAAAACGAAAAAACTGTGCTCCTCCTGCCCGGAACGTGCTGCACCTCACAGCTCAGCTTCTGCAAGGTCGTGCCGCTGCTCGCGAAAAAATACAGGGTGATCTGCGTCGATTACGACGGCTTTGACGGCAAGCCGGGCGAGTTCACGACAATGACCGATATCACCCGCAAGATAGAGCGGTACATCATCGAACGCTGCGGCGGCGAAGTATTCGCGGCTTACAGGAGCTCCCTCGGCGGCAGCTTCGTCGGGCTTCTCATACAGCGCGGGAACGTTCATATCCGTCACGGCATCATCGGCAGCTCCGACCTCGATCAGAGCGGGAAAGCCGCCGCGAAGATCAAGACCGCGCTGGTCGCTCCGCTGCTCGGGGCGATACTAAAAAAGGGCAGGCTCCCGAAATGGGCGGTTAATATGACGAAAAAGAAAATGGGCGAGAAATACCGCGCGCGTTATCTCGAGCATTTCGCCGATCCCGACATACGGGAGCAGAATTACGGCCATGAGGAACTGCTGTTCTTCGAGCCCGAAAAGTGGTCAGAGGAATTCGAGGCGTGCGTGAACGAGGGCAAATAATACATTCCGGATCGTTCCTTGTAATAATATACAAACAGGTTAGCCGTGCGCAACTCAAATACATAAATATCCGACAAAATTCATTTTACCGTATTGACAAAAGGTTTACGGAGTGATATATTTATATCGTTAGTTATCGCTAACCCTTTTATTTTAAGCTTTGGTTAGGCATTGCTAATGGATATTATCATAAAACCGTCAAAGGAGAGTCATCATTCAAGGAAATGGATAGGGTAAGGTTAGCAGCTGCTAAGGCCGCGTCGGTACTCTGCGTTCTGTGTGCTGTTCTGATAGCTTTCGGAGCGTTCACCGTCAGGGTCTCTGCGGAAGATGTCACATATATCCCGACGTGGGACGAGTATAAGGTGATAAACAGCATCGACGGCAGCAACAAGACATGGAATCTTGTGGCAAACGCGATAGACGACTGCATCGAAGCGTCGATAAAGCTGTATAAGGCGGGCGATAAGGAAGCCGCCTATACTCCCGCGCTGAATATCTATAACTACTATTACGAGACCTCGGGCTTCGAGCGCAATGTAAACGGCTATTCCGGCTCCGATGTCAGCAAGGCGGAGCTGCAGTTCAAGACCGCGAGAAAAGCCGTCAAGAAGGACCTCGGCGAAGAAACGGTCATCGCGGAATTTGTAAAGCTCAGCGAGATACTTCACCAGCAGGCGAATCACCTTGACGGACTCGGGGACTTCGGCGAGAGCGCGTTCAAAAGCGACGGCACACGAAAGACCGAAAGCGCGTCTGCTCCGGCGCCTGTCGCGGAGAACACGGCACCGGCGGAGAGCACGGCCGCCGCGGTTCCGGAGACACCGGTTCAGAGCTCGGCGGTGAGCGGTGCGGCGACATTCGGAGCCTGCTTCGTGATAATAGTCCGTGAGGGACTTGAAGCGATACTCGTTGTCGGCGCTATCATCGCGTATCTTGTAAAAAGCGGCAACGGAAAAAAGCTCGGTTATGTTTATTTCGGCTGTATCGCCGCTATCGCCGCAAGCTTTCTGTGCGCGTGGCTGCTCAGTCTGTGGAAGCTCGCAAATACCGCAAATCAGGAGATAATCGAGGGCGTTACGGCTCTTATCGCAGTCGTAGTCCTCTTCTGGGTAAGCAACTGGATGGTTTCCAAAGCGGAAGCCGATACATGGAACAAGTACATCGGCGATCAGGTGAAAACGTCCGCCGAGACCGGAAGTGTATTCACACTCGCGTTCACAGCATTCCTCGCGGTGTTCCGTGAGGGCGCGGAAGTGATACTTTTCTATCAGCAGTACCTCACCGAGCCCTCGGAAATGGGCTATGTATGGGGAGGCTTCGGAGTCGGCTGCGTTGTTCTCGTCGCAGTATTCATCGCTATACGCTTCTTCAGCGTAAAGCTCCCGATAAGGCCGTTCTTCCTCGGAACGAGCATACTGATGTTCATAATGTCGATATCCTTCCTCGGTTCGGGCATCAAGGAGCTTCTCGAGGGTGCCGGGATAGATATGACATCGCCGGACTCGCTCCCGGCGATCAGACCCTTCCACAACCCGATGCAGGCGCTCATACCGTACAATGACGTGCTTCAGGTGCTCGGCATCTTCCCCGTTCTCGAAACGCTGATACCGCAGCTCATACTCACGCTCATAACGCTGCTCATCTTCATGATGTCGAACCGGGAGCGCGGCAACAGAAAGGAAGCGGGTATCCTCGCGCTGATATTCGGCGGGCTCGGTATACACAAGTTCTACACCGGCAGATACGGTCAGGGCATTCTTTACGCAGTATTCTGCTGGTCGTTCATACCGCTCTTCCTCGGCATAGCGGACGGCGTTCATTATCTGACCGAGACCGACGAGCAGTTCGCCGCGGAGCTTGCGCCCAAACCTAAAAAAGCCAAAAAGCAAAAGACGGCAAGACCCGCCGCCGTGAAAAATTAAGTTTTCTATGGCAGTCACTCTGCTTTTGGAAATAAGCGGAAAAACCGCAAAACAATATTAATATCGGAGGTTTTTTATGAAACACACAAAGAGAGCCGCACTGATAGCTATGCTTGCCGTATCTGCTATGGCATTCGCGGGCTGCAGCGGCAACAACAGTACAACGACCACAGCGGCGACACAGGCTCCCGCAGCCGCAGCAACTACCACAACAGCTGCTGCGACAGAAGAAACAACAAAGGCTGCCGAGAGCGCAGACGCGACAGTAAAGACAGAAGCTGCTGCGGAGGAAGAAGCCGTGGGCTTCAACGAGATCCCGATCTTCGAGGACGAGGAGATAGGCTTCCTCAATGTATCGGCCGTTTACTTCCAGCCTGTACCGATGTCCGGCGGAAACGGCAACACAGAAGATTTCAACATTCATCTCGAAGCCGATATCTCCGCTCTTAAAAACACGGTAGGCTTCGGTGTAGGCGACTGGGTACCGTACCTCACAGTTGACTACGAGGTAACAGGCTCCGACGGAAATGTCGCTGCTTCCGGTACATTCATGGAGATGAGCGCTTCCGACGGTCCGCACTACGGCGCCAATGTAAAGCTCCCGAACGCTGATACATACAAGCTGAAATTCACGATCCACAGCCCCGAGGAGAACGGCTATCTGCTCCATACAGACGCGGAAACAGGCCCCAGCGGATCGTTTGACGATTACTTCGGAAACGGCAACCTCATCGTTGAGCATGACGGTTGGGAGTACATTCCTCAGGAGTGGTAATTCTTTTCTTCATTAACGATCGCGCTGTGTTGTACATTGCCGGGCAAGATCCGGCAAGTACCACATGGCGCTTTCGCGCGTTTTTCAGATGAAAAATGGAGGGAACATTTTGCTTAAATATTTAATTTCGACTACAGAGCTTCTTGTGACCGCGGCTATCGGTATCGGGCTGATACTCGCGTTTATAAAGCTTTCATATAGCGCACGCGCCGGAAAGTACGCGGTGATCGCCGGTCTGTGCGCAGGCTTCATCAGCGCGGGCGTGATGTCGTTCATGAAGAATGCCACAAAACTCGTTGACACCGCGCTCTGCAATCTGTACATATTCAGCATATCGCTCGGGCTGCTGGTGATATTCTTCATATCGTCGGCTCTGCGTAAAAAGCTGCCGAGGGTATGCGGCATCATTTCGCTTACAACGCTTACACTGATACTCGCGGGAATGCTGCTTTACGCGCTGCCGGACTGGTTCGGCTATCCATACACGATATGGCTGAACGAAAACTCGGTGGTATCGACCACGATGCTGTTCAAGAACATCGGCGCTGTGCTCGGCGGTGTGCTTATGCTTATCACCTGCCTTGCCGTGAGAGCGGGAGCTTCAAGGCTCTCAAAGACGGCGGCTTTCGTGATAATGACGCTTGTTCTTTCGGCAAACGCGGTTAGACAGATCACCGTCATAATCAATGTTCTGCTGACGAAGCGCTTCGTCAAATCGAACTCGTTCCTTTTCGGCATCGCGAAATTCTCGTCAAACCATTCCGACGTTTTCGTCTATGCCGCAATGGGAATAGCGCTGCTGATACCGATAGGACTGCTGATAAAGAGCCTTCGCGCGAAGGAGCCCTACGACAATCCCGCCCAGAAGCGCAGGATAAAGAAAAAATACATCGTTATCCGCCGCTGGTCAGTAACGGTAGTGTGCTGTCTCGTTATGTCAGTGCTGAACATGACAGCGATAAAAGCGTATGTAAACAAGCCGATAGAACTCTCCCCCGTGGAGCACGCTCCGGAGATCGACGGCAACATCTGCGTATCGTTCGACATGGTCGATGACGGGCATCTTCACCGTTTCGGCTACAACACGGAAAGCGGCAAGGAGATACGCTTCATCGTCATCAAAAAGCCCAATTCCTCGTCCTACGGCATAGGCCTCGACGCCTGCGATATCTGCGGCGAAACGGGCTATTACGAAAAGGACGGTCAGGTCGTCTGCAAGCTCTGCGATGTTGTTATGAACATCAACACCATAGGCTTCAAGGGCGGCTGCAACCCGATAGTCATTGACTATCATATCGAGAACGGCACGATATATGTTCCTATCGCGGGACTCCTCGAACATGAGAGCGAATTTACGGGAAGGATGTGACGCGGTATGTTTTTCAGAATGATATTCGGAACACTGTTCAGGCAGTGGAAGAAAATGCTGATGATCGCATTCACAATAGCTCTCGGCGCGTCGCTCGCCACCGCGATGCTCAGTGTTATGCTCGATGTCGGCGACAAGGTAAATCAGGAACTAAAGACCTACGGCGCGAACATCACGGTCGTGCCGAAAGAAAACTCGGTGCTGTCCTCACTGTATGAAGTCGAGGGCGAAGGCGGCACAGGCGCCTATCTGCGCGAGGACGAGCTCGGAAATATAAAAACGATATTCTGGGCGTTCAACATCATCGACTACGCGCCGTTCATCAACGCGTCGGTGACGCTTGACGACGGAACGAAAGCTTCCGCGGTGGGAACGTGGTTCAACCACCACATGGAGCTCCCCACGGGCGAACAGCTCGACGCGGGCGTCACAAGCATGAGAAGCTGGTGGGAGATAGCTGACGGCAAATGGCTCGACGAGCAGTCGGGCGGCGAAAACGGCGCAATGGTCGGGAAAGCGCTTGCCGAAAAGCTCGGGATAAAGGCAGGCGATACGCTTCACCTCAACGGCACCGTGTCCGATCTGACGCTGAACGTTGTCGGGATATTCGACGCGGGCGGCGACGAGGACGACAAGATATTCATGCCGATAGACACGGCGCAGTCCCTTGACGGGCTCGACGGAAAGATCGACAGCATAGAAGTCAGCGCTCTGACAACTCCCGAAAACGACCTTGCGATAAAGGCGGCAAAAGACCCGAAATCCCTGACTATCGCGCAGTACGAAACATGGTACTGCACAGCCTACGCAAGCTCGATATGCTATCAGATACAAGAGGTCATCACCGACTCGGTGGCGGCTCCCGTAAGGCAGGTGGCAGACTCCGAGGGCGCGATACTCGAAAAGACGCAGCTCCTTATGACGCTGATAACGATACTCAGCCTTATAGGTGCGGCGCTCGGCATCTGCAATCTCGTTACCGCGAGCGTAATGGAGCGCAGCGCGGAAATGGGACTTATGAAGGCGATAGGCGCACAGAACTCCTCGGTCTCGGGACTTGTGCTGACGGAGATAATGGTGACAGCGATATTCGGCGGAACCGCGGGATTTTTCGCAGGCTGGGGATTTGCGCAGATAATCGGTCATTCGGTATTCGGTTCGGCGATAACGATGAGACCCGTGGTGATACCGCTCGTGGCGGTGCTTGTGGTCATCGTTACGCTGGCGGGCTGCATTCCCGCGATAAGGATGCTTCTGCGGCTCAGCCCGTGTGAAGTTCTCCACGGAAGATAATGGGGGCGGTATCATGAATAAGAGAAAAATGTTTTTGCGAATGGTGACCGCTTCCCTGCTGCGGCGCCGTTCGAGAATGATAGTCGCACTTCTGTCAGTTGCGATCGGCGCGGCGATACTGTCGGGGCTCGTGACGATATACGTCGATGTCCCGAGACAGATGGGCGCGCAGTTCCGCAACTACGGCGCGAATATGATTTTTACGCCGACAGACGGGCATTTCACAGTCAACGATATTTCCAAGGGAAAGTCATACATAGACAGCAAGGATATAGTCGGCGTAACACCGTACCGCTATGAGTCGGTCAGGATACATGAGCTCCCCGTTATGGCAGCCGGGACGGATATGGAACAGGCGAAGCTCACAAGCCCGTACTGGTCGGTTGAGGGAGCGTTCCCGTCCGCGGGAGGACAGATACTTCTCGGTGCTTCGCTCGCAGAGAAATTCAGGCTTGGCATCGGCGACGAGGTGACTGTGAACTACACACCCGAAGATCAGGAGACCGAAGAGGACGGAACTGTTACAGACAACACGAAGGATATGACGGTCGCGGGCATTCTCGAAACGGGCGGTCCCGAAGAAGACTATGTATATATCCCGATGACCGACCTTGAGGAGCTTACCGGAATTCCGGGGAAAATAGACATCGCGGAGCTTTCAGTATCTGCAAAATCCGACAAGCTGAAGGAATACGCCGACAAGATCAGCGCGAATGTACCCGGCGTCAGCGCAAGGCTCGTCAAGCGCGTGACGGAATCGGAATCGACGGTGCTCACGAAATTGCAGGCTCTTGTGCTTCTCGTGACTGTCATAGTGCTGGCGCTGACGATGATATGCGTCGCTACGACGATGACCGCGGTAGTCACGGAACGCCGCAGAGAAATAGGGCTCCGCAAGGCGATAGGCGCTTCAAACGGCGGGATAATCGCGTAATTCATGGGTGAGGGCATACTGCTCGGCGCGACAGGCGGAACGATCGGAGTCGTTCTCGGATTTATCTTCGCGCAGCAGGTCAGCATCAATGTGTTCAGCAGCTCGATCTCGTTCATGCCGCTGCTGATACCGATAACGATACTCGTTTCCGTCGCGGTGACAGGCGTTTCGTGCCTGCTTCCGATAAGGAGCGCCACACAGGTCGATCCGGCGCTTGTGCTGAAAGGAGAATAAGCTGTGAGCTTGCTTGAATTAAAAAACATCTACAAAATATACGGAGACCTTCACGCGCTCGACGATGTGAATTTAAAGGTCGAAAAGGGCGAATGGCTCTCGATAATGGGACCGTCGGGTTCCGGAAAGAGCACGATGATGAACATTATCGGCTGCATGGATAAGCCGAGCAGGGGCGAAGTCCTGCTCGACGGCGTCGATATAGCAAAGGAAAGCGCAAAGAACCTCACCACGATACGCCGCGACAAGATAGGGCTGATATTCCAGCAGTTCCACCTTGTCGGCTATCTTACGGCGATAGAAAACGTGATGCTCGCGCAGTATTACCACAGCGTTCCCGATGAAAAAGAGGCGCTCGAAGCGCTTGACCGCGTCGGGCTCGCCGACAGAGCAAAGCATCTTCCGAGCCAGCTTTCCGGCGGCGAGCAGCAAAGAGTCTGCGTCGCGCGCGCGCTGATAAACTACCCGGAGATAATCCTCGCCGACGAGCCTACCGGAAACCTCGACGACGCGAACGAAAAGATAGTCGTCGATCTGTTTCATAAGCTGCACAACGAGGGTACGACTCTCATCGTCGTAACACACGACCCCGAGGTCGCCGAGGTCGCGCAGAGAACGGTATATCTGCGAAACGGAAAGCTGCACAAGGAAACGATAAACGAGAATTTCACGGGTGAGATAAAATTCGACAATGAGGTGATATTATGAAAAAATGCTATGCGTTTGCAGCAGCATTCGCGTGTCTTGCGATGCTCGCGGGCTGCGGCAGCTCCGATGTTTCGTACAAGGACGGAACTTATGAAGCGAGAAGCGCCGAGTACATCAACGAGGACGGCTCCGAGGAAGGCAACGGCTACGGCATAGTGAACATCACGATAAAGGACGGCGCGATCGCGGACTGCACTTTTAAGACATACGAGCTTGACGGCACCGAAAAGGGCGAGGATTACGGAAAAAAATCCGGAAGCATCGCCAACAAGGATTTCTACAACAAGGCGCAGAAGGCCGTCGGCGCGTGCGGTAAATACGCGGAGCAGCTCGTTCTCGCGGGCAGCGTTGACGGCGTGGACGCTATAAGCGGAGCGACTATCAATTATCATCAGTTCGTTGAAGCCGCCGATTCCGCGCTTGCGCAGGCTGAACAGAAGTAATGCCGCGGGTCATGAAGCATATCGCGGTCTGTCTTGTGAGTACAGTTCTGCTGATCGTGGTGCCGTTCGCGCTTGCGGGAGGCTTTGCGAAGCTCTCCGGCGGCACGGACGCGGTTTCCTCGGCATCGGAAGTGATCGACAAGCCCTCGGGAAGCTACACCGTGCTGATAAACCGTGACCGCCACAAAAGCGAAAGCGATCTTGCAGCGTGGCATGAGTTCTTTTCGGGCGGTGACTTCACGATAATTTTCGATGACATCGAATGTGTGACGCTTGCGGGTGACACGGGAGCATTGACTCTCGCGCGGAGCTTCATGTCGCGGCTCCCGGAAAACCAGATGAAGGTAACGACCGGCGACGCCGTGCTGACATTATCAAAGGCAGAGAACGGGCGCTTCGACATGATGATCGTGTCCGCCGAAGCCGCTGAAAAATACGGCATTTCGGACATATATGACGGGAAGAACGTTGATGTTATCGCTGTGGAGGACGAGACGGCATGAGAAAAACCAACGCTATACTCGGGCCGGTGATATTCGCGCTCTTTCTGCTCCATATCATCATCGGGAGTTTACAGCTCACAGGGCTTCTCCCGGGCGGGAACGCGGTGATGCAAGTATTTTCGTGGCTGCTTATCGGGGCGGTAGGCGTGCATACGCTCATCGGCATTAAGCTGACCGCCGACACGCTCAGGGCAATAAAAAGATCGGGAGCCGGCTACTTCCGCGAGAACAAGCTGTTCTGGATACGGCGGATAAGCGGATTTGCCGTGATGCTCCTCATCGCGGCGCATACCCTGCTTTTCATCGGGCACGGGAGCGGCGGAGCTTTCCGCCTGAACCTGTTCGATCTGCCGCAGCTCATAATGTCGGTACTGCTTGTGCTGTCCTTGCTGCTGCATATCGTGACGAACATACGTCCGCTGATGATTGCGTTCGGAGTGCGCGGAGCAAAGGATCTCATCGCTGATACGGCGGTCATATTCTCGGTACTGCTGCTTGCGGCAGGCGCGGCATTTGTTGTGTACTTTGTGAGGTGGATCGCATGATAAACATTATCGGCGCCGGACTTGCCGGACTTTCCGCCGCTCTGACGCTCGCGGAAGCCGGAAAGAAATGCCGCCTCATATCGGCACAGCCCTCCGAGCGCGCACAGTCAGTGCTTGCCGAGGGAGGGATAAACGCGGCGCTCGACACTATGGGCGAAGACGATACTCCGCTGCTGCATTTCGAGGAAACTATGAAGGGCGGCTGTTATCTCGCCGCTCCGGACGCCGTTCGCGCATTGACGAAAAACGCGCCCGATATCGTAAGAAAACTGCAAAGACTCGGCGTTCCGTTCAACCTCAATGACGACGGGAGCATAATGCTACGCAGTTTCGGAGGGCAGAAGAAAAAGCGCACCGCGTTCGCGAAAAGCAGCACGGGAAAGATGATAATGACGGCTCTTGCCGATGAAGTCAGAAAGTACGAAGCACGCGGGCTTGTCACCCGTTTCTCGCACCATACATTCATACGGCTGATGACCGATGCGGGAAAGTGCGCCGGCGTATGCGCAAGGGACGACCACACCGGAAAGCTGTACGAACTGCGCGGAGATGTGATAAAGTGCTGCGGCGGGCTGAACGGTTTTTTCCCGGAAATAACTACCGGAACTGTCACAAACAGCGGAAACGCTGCCGCTGCATTGTTCTCGCAGGGCGTGAAATTCGCAAATCTCGAAATGATACAGTACCACCCGACGACTATGGGCATTTACGGAAAGCGCTGTCTTGTCAGTGAAGCGGCGCGCGGCGAGGGAGGCAGGCTGTTCTCGGAAAAGGACGGCGTGCGCAGATACTTCATGGAAGAAAGATACCCCGTTCTGAAAAATCTGATGCCGCGCGATGTGGTCTCGCGGGAGATGTACTCCGAGCTTCGCGGGGGCAGGAAAACGTACCTCGATCTGACGGAGATACCCGACGCGATATGGGATAAAAAGCTGTCCGATCTGCGGGAGGAGATAATGCACTACTTCCCTCTCGACCCGAAGGAACAGCCGGTACCGGTCGAGCCCGCGATACACTATTTTATGGGCGGGATATATGTGAACGAACGGCATGAGAGCAGTATGCGCGGCTTGTACGCGGCGGGGGAATGTGCCTGTCTGTATCACGGCGCGAACCGCCTCGGCGGCAACTCGATGCTCGGTGCGCTGTTCGGAGGAATGACCGCCGCAAAAAACGCGCAAAGCGATGACAGCGATGATATCAGCGAGCGGAGCGGCAGCGAACAGTTCAACTGCACCGCGCATCCGCAGTTTGTGAAAAAGTCCGGCGAAATACTCGCGCGCGGACTGGGGATTGCTCGCTGCGAAGCTGATATATCGGACGCTTTATCCGAACTGAACTCACTCGGCTGCCTTGGTGCCGTTGAGCTCGCGAGACATGAGCTGGCCGCTGCGATGCTGCTGTCCGCGCTTAACAGAAAAGAGAGCCGCGGTGCGCACTTTCGCAGCGACTTCCCCGAAACGAACGACGAATACAGAAAAACAACTGTGTCGTGTTATAAGAACGGCGCTGTTGATATAACTTTTGAAGATATTCCCGAAAATGAAGATATTATTTGAGGTAACAAGACAAAGGAGCGCGTCAGAAAAGCCGTATGTACAGCGGGTCACGCTTGAAACGCACGATACGACAGTCGCGCAGGCGCTCGACATCATTAACGAGGGTGAGCTTGCCGGCGATCCGATAAGCTGGGACTGCTCCTGCAAGCAGAAAAAGTGCGGAGCCTGCGCAATGCTGATAAACGGCAGACCGCGGCTCGCGTGTGACACAAGACTGTCGGAGTTCCCGAAAGGAAAAATAGCTCTCGCGCCGCTAAGGAAATTCGCCGTTGTGCGCGACCT
>CAMVBT010000042.1 GCA_947165805.1 uncultured Clostridia bacterium | reverse complement strand
CTTTAAAATGCCGATTTTCCTGCTTTTTTGTTGACAAAGGCGCTGAAGGGGAATATAATTGATGTGTCCTCAACAACTGCCGTTTGGCAGTTGTTGTCCCAAATCCTGTTTTACAGGATTTGGGATCGCTGTAAAACGCGCTTTCAGCGTGTTTTACAGCGGACACATTCCTTGATGTCAAGCTCATTTCGCCCTTCGGGCGAACAGCAGACATTAAATACTGAACAAGGGATATCATATATGAACCGCACAGCATAGGGTCTGCGCCTTGCCGCTTTTTTTCGCGCGGCCGGCGGCGCGTTTGTCCTGCAAACGTTTTTTTATTCGGGGAAAAAGGCATCGGATATTCGTCATTTTTAACTATTATGTTCAATAAAAATATCCAAAGTATAAAAACTTTTAGTAATTATCTTCAAAACTCTTGACTTTTACCTGATTTTATTATATTATAGTTATATATACACGTTGGTTACATTTACCGTGTTCTGAGGGTGAAAACCGCGGCAGACACCAGACATACATAAAAAAACATGCCCCGGATACCGCGTGTATAACATGGAGGGAATAAGTTTGAAAGGAGTTGCGCCCTCCCCTTTGGGTGCAGATCAGAAAGATGAATAAAGACGAACACGCTTCAAAAAAAGCGAGTAATCTGGAAAAAACGCTCAAAGCCCTGACTGTCCGTCGGGAGATACCTGCATTCACGATAATATTCCTGATCCTCATTTTCATAGGCGGATCGATACTGACGACCGCGGCGGGACGTTCCCAGGAACTTATAATGATCGAAGGCAAGCCGCTTCCGGTATCGACATTCGCCGGTGTATTCTCGACACTCGGAAATATGTGCGTGATCTTTATGGTCGTATATTACAAAAAGCTCGGCTTCATCACGTCCATGATACTGCTGGCGACGCAGGTACCGGGCTTTTACATCAATGTTTTCCGCAACGGCAATTACACCTCTATCCCCGGTATGTTCACCGGCCTGCTCACCGTCATAGCCTGCATCATCATCTTCCTTAACAACCGGAAGATCGAAAACTACCAGAAACGCATCAACGATCAGGCTGTTACCGACCGACTGACCGGACTGCCGAACCGTTTCGCCGTTTCCGAGCTCATAAAAAAGCTCATCAAGCAGGGCAGAAAGTTTGCAGTCGTCACTATCAATATCAATAATTTCAAGAGCATCAACGAGACTATGGGCATGGATACCGGAAATCTCGTCCTGATCGAGGCTACCTCGCGCTGGAAGAATTTAGCCAACAGCGGCGAGACCGGTACGAGCGATTTCATTTCGCGCGTTGCCGGCGACGAGTTCTCGCTTGTCATACGCGGTTATCAGTCCGAAAATGAACTGATGCGCACGATAGGCTTCTATGCTTCCGCTCTTGAGGAGAGGATCACGGCGGATGACTGTGATTTCTATATCACTGCGAGCTTCGGAGCCGCGGAATATCCCACCGACGCCGACAGCTACGATATCCTCATATCCTGCTCGGTAGCTGCCATGACCGAGATCAAGCGCGCCAAGAACAGCGAGCATATCGCGCGCTTCCGCCCCGAGATGCTCAAGGTCGAGCATACACTCGAGATCGAGCGTGAGATCAGAGCGGCACTTGAAAATGATACGATCTTCTTCAATCTCCAGCCGCAGTACGATATGACCCATAAGCTGCGCGGATTTGAAACTCTCGCCCGTATGAAGTCCGCGGACGGTAAACCGATAAGCCCCGGCGAGTTCATTCCCGTCGCGGAAAAAGTCGGTCTCATCGATAAGCTGGACAGCACGGTATTCAGAAAATCCGCGGAATTTTTCGGAGAGCTCGTCAGAAAGACCGGCGCCGACATCACCCTCAGCGTGAATGTGTCGGTAAGGCATCTGATGAAGAACGGCTTCCTTGAGGAGCTGCGCGATATAATCCAGATGACCGGCATACCGACAAATCAGCTCGAGATCGAGATAACCGAGTCCATTATGATAGATTCCTATGAAAAGGCGCTGAACTGCATAAGCGAGGTCAAGAAAATGGGCATAAAAATAGCGATAGACGATTTCGGCACAGGCTACTCGTCGCTGAGCTATCTCCACAAGTTCCCCGCCGACCTGCTGAAAGTCGATAAGTCCTTCATCGACCAGATGAATCAGGGCGAGTCCTCAAAGCGCTATGTGGCGTCGATAATCTCCATCGGACATATAATGGGCTTTGATGTCATCTCCGAGGGCGTTGAGGAGCCCGACCAGCTCGAAACGCTGCGCAGCATCGGCTGCGACTACATACAGGGCTTCATCTGGGGACGCCCGCTCCCGAAGGAAGAGGCTGAAAAGCTCGTTGAGATGAAGTCGGCGTGATCAGAAATATTTTATAATGCGAAATCTCCCGGCAGTGTCGGGAGGTTTTTTTCGGGATTATTGAATTGCGCGCTGCAGGGACAAGCGCGTGGGAACGGCTCTGAAACAGCAGGCACTTACGGCTGCGAGGCAGAAAAACCGTCTGCCACAAAATGGTAATACTACTATAGAAGTTTTTACAAACACTATGGTTAAGGCAAGCAGCGGGTAAAGAAGTGGTATCGAATTACCGATACCGCTTCTTTTTCTGTATATACATAATGAGCACACCAAAAACACTGTTCGCATTTACGATATAGAAGATCTCATAATTAATGTCTGCTCATCAACCGTGAAAAAGCTTCATAGCGCAGCTTGAAGACTTTTCACGGTTGCAAAAGTGCAAGGAAAATCCTGAAATATACAAATTTTCCTTGCACTTTTGTCCGCCCACAGGGCGGAATGAGCTTGACATCAAGGAATGTGTCCGCCTTAAAAAGGCGCTGAAAGCGTATTTTAAGGCTTTCCAAAGTCCTCTTTGAGGACTTTGGAACAATAACTGCCGAAAGGCAGTTATTGAGGACACATTAATTATATGCCCGAAAATAACGCAGCGCTTTTTTGAAAAAGATTATTCCAAAGCCTATTGACAAACTCGGAATAACGTGCTATAATGTAATCATATTAAATTGATATGATTTATATGATATACAAAAAGGAGATACAGAAAATGCCAGCAACAGTGATAATTCCGACTACGCTCCGTATGTTTACAGGGCATAATTCCGAGCTTGAGCTTGAGGGCAGTACCGTCGGCGAGGTGATTACCGCGCTCGCGGACGAGTACCCCGAGACGAAGAAGGTGCTTTTCGGCGAAGATGAAAAACTTCGCGAATTCATCAACGTTTTTGTAGGCTCGGATAACATACGCGACCTTCAGGGCTACGACACGCCTGTTAAGGACGGAGACGAGGTGATGCTGATACCAGCTATCGCGGGCGGTTCGGGCGACACGGTAGAGGAGCCGAACGATTCCGTGCTCGGTGACCGCATCGGCGACAAGCTCACGAACGACGAGATCAAGCGCTACTCCCGCCACCTATTATTAAAGGAAGTCGGAGTCAAGGGTCAGCGCAGACTCAAAGCCGCGAAAGTCCTTATCGTCGGCATGGGCGGTCTCGGAACTCCCCTCGCGCAGTATCTCGCGGCGGCTGGCGTCGGAACTCTCGGTCTCATCGACTTTGACGAGGTTGAAGAAAGCAACCTCCAGAGACAGGTCATTCACGGCTCGCGCGATATAGGCAGACCGAAGGTTGCGAGCGCGAAGGACAGCATAAAACAGATCAACCCACTTGTGAAAGTCGAGATATACAACGAGCGTCTCACAAAAGAGAACGCGATCGACCTTATCTCGCAGTACGACGTTGTTGCGGACGCTTCGGACAACTATCAGACGCGCTATCTCGTCAACGACGCGTGCGTGCTGCTCGGAAAGCCCGACGTGTTCGGCGCGATGTACCAGTTCGAGGGTCAGGCGGCAGTTTACTACGCTGACAGAGGTCCGTGCTACCGCTGCATGTACCCCGCTCCCCCGCCGGCAGGACTCGTTCCGTCCTGCGCAATGGGCGGCGTTGTCGGAGTGCTCCCCGGCATCATCGGCACGGTTCAGGCGAACGAGGTCATAAAGCTGATAGTCGGCGGAGGAAAGCCGCTTATCGGAAGGCTTGTGACCTTCGACGCGTGGCGCATGAAGTGGCGCGAACTGAAGATACACAAGAACGAGACCTGCCCGATATGCGGAAAGAACCGCACAATTACGGAGCTCGACGAGTACGACTACGAAGACTTCTGCGGGATCAAAGCGCAGGCGGAAGAAGAAGAGGAAGTCGAGGGCATCGAGCCGAAGGAGCTCAAACGCCGCCTCGATGCGGGTGAGAAAATAACTATCGTCGATGTCCGCGAGCCCCACGAGCGTGCTATCGCAAAATTCCCCGACGCTATAGTTATCCCGATAGGTCAGCTCGACCGCCGTCAGGACGAGCTTGACCCTACGGTTGACACGGTGTTCGTCTGCAAGGAGGGCAAGCGCAGCATTCTCGCGGTCCGCACCCTGCACGAGGCGGGTTATGAGGGCGCAGCCTTCAACCTCGCCGGCGGCACCAACGCGTGGTCCCGCGAAGTTGACAGCTCCTTCCCACAGTACTGATGTTGCCGTTTGTATCTCCCTGCCCGTTGGCGGGGAGATACAAACAATAAACCTATTTATGTCCGTTTATGTGACAAACAGACGAAATTATTAAAAAACTATTGCATTTTCTAATTTTATATGCTATAATACTCGTACATTGCATACCTATTATATAGGTATGCTAAAATCTACATTTCTTCCCCAATCGGGAGAAAGCAGAATCTATTACCAACAGGAGGCAACCACTATGGCAACCAAAGACGAAGAAAAGATCATAGCTCTCGGAGCTAATGCGGCGTATAATCTCGCCGACATCAACAAGACAAAACCCCAGTATGCGGCTCTCACGCCGAAATACCTCACAAAGGTGCTTGAATTCAAGGGGCTCGACTCCGGTATCTACCGCGTGAACAAGGTAAAAGAGGGCGACACTCCCCTCGATGTTCTCTGCAGCTCGGAGAAGAAGTCCAACATCATCCCCCAGGGCTTCGTTGAGTACGAGGAAAAGCCCCGTGAGTACAGACTTGCTAACATCTCCACAATCATCAACATACATACCCCTATTGAGGACGTTTACAGCTCTCCGTTCGATCAGGCAAAGGAACAGCTCGAGCTTGCTATCGAGAGCCTTCGTGAGCGTCAGGAAAGCCAGCTCATCAACAACGATGACTACGGCCTTCTCAAGAACATAGCGGACAAGCAGAGGATCCAGCCTGTTTCCGCAAGCGGAGCACCCACACCCGACGACCTCGACGAGCTCATCTCCAAGGTATGGAAGGATCCCTCCTTCTTCCTCGCTCATCCGCGTGCAATTGCCGCTTTCGAGCGCGAATGCACAAAGCGCGGCGTACCGCCCGTAACAGCGAACATTGCAGGCGGCACATTCATCCTCTGGAGAGGCATCCCGATCATCCCGACAAACAAGCTCCTCGTTGACGGCGTTAAGGAACCCAAGGGCAAGGGCGGCAAGACCAACATCCTCCTCGTCCGCACCGGCGAAGCAAAGCGCGGCGTTATCGGTCTTTATCAGCGCAATCTCAAGAACGAGCAGGGCCGCGGCCTTGCAGTACGCTTCCGCGGCATCGACGACAAGGGCGTTGCTTCTTATCTCCTTTCGCTTTACTGCTCCGCGGCTATCCTCGCAGACGACGCGATAGCTGTCCTCGAAGATGTTGAGGTTGGTGAGTACTATGACTACGAATAATTGGGCGATACCCAATGAAAACGAGCTTGAGGCTCTTGCAAACTCTCTCTTTCCCGATTTTGACGCGGAAAGATGTGCCGGCGGTATTGAAAAGCTCGCGACTACCGGCGACCCGTCCGTGATATACGACGCAGCGGCAAAAGCTGAAAGCTACTCGGACTATCTCGGAAGCGCGGGCGGCTATGAGCAGCAGGCAGAAAGCTATGCAGGCTACGCACAGCTCGCGGACGGTTTCGGCAATGGTTATTATTCCGATTACGAAGCTCTCGCGAACGAGCTCACAAACGGCTATTCGGCAGAACCGACATTCGCTTCTCCGACCGCCGCTACAGGCGAAGCTGCACCGGCACAGGCGAAAGCGCAGACTAACGGCTACGCTCCCTCGGTAATGTCCGAAAAGCAGGCTGCGACCTACACTCCGAAAACAACCGAGCGTGCACCCGCGCCCGTTGCTCCGAGCAACAACATCGTTGTCGGAACAAAGACGCTTGAACAGATACGCGCCGACTTCCCGATATTAAAGGAAGTCATCAACGGACACCCGCTCGTGTGGCTCGACAACGGCGCGACAACACAGCGTCCGCAGGCTGTCATCGACAGGCTTTCGTACTACTACACGCACGAGAACTCGAACGTTCACCGCGGGGCTCATGAACTCGCAGCACGTTCCACCGACGCTTACGAGAACGCGCGTCAGATAACGGCGGATTTCCTCGGCGCACCGAGCAAGGACAACATCGTCTTTGTCCGCGGCACGACAGAAGGTATCAACCTCGCTGCGAACGCGTATGTCAAGCCGCTTCTCAACCCCGGTGACGAGATAATCCTGACTGTTCTGGAACATCACGCGAACATCGTTCCGTGGCAGCTCGTCTGTGAAGAAACAGGCGCTGTTATCAAGGTCGTACCGTGCGATGAGAGCGGTCAGCTCATACTTTCGGAATACGAAAAGCTGTTCACGCGCAGAACAAAATTCGTAAGCGCAGCTCATGTTTCAAACGTGCTCGGAACGGTAACTCCCGTTGAAGAGCTTGTTGCAATAGCACACGCTCACGGTGTACGCATACTCATTGACG
This sequence comes from uncultured Clostridia bacterium, assembly GCA_947165805.1. Taxonomy (GTDB): domain Bacteria; phylum Bacillota; class Clostridia; order Oscillospirales; family Ruminococcaceae; genus Ruminiclostridium_E. The sequence goes on along the minus strand of CAMVBT010000042.1, from coordinate 5,394 downwards.
GCGCACAGTCGGTAGCTCACATTCCCGTGAACGTATCGGCTCTCGATGCGGACTTCTATGTGTTCTCCGGACACAAGATCTTCGCTCCTACGGGCATCGGAGCACTTTACGGCAAGTCCGATGTGCTTGAAGAAGCCCGTCCCTACCACGGCGGTGGCAACATGATAAAGGACGTTACGTTTGAGCGCACGATCTATAATCCCGCGCCGAACAAGTTCGAGGCAGGCACAGGAAGCATCGCCGATGCGGTAGGTCTCGGAGCCGTGCTCGAATATCTGAACGCTATCGGAATGCCCGCGGTCAACAAGCACGAGCATGAGCTGCTCGTTTACGGCATGAGCGAGCTTAAGAAGATACCAGGTCTGCACCTTATCGGAACCGCGGCAAACAAGGCGAGCGTATTGTCGTTCGTACTTGACGGTCACAGCAACGAAGATGTCGGTGCTGCGCTCAACGAGCTCGGTATCGCGGTCCGCACGGGTCATCACTGCGCACAGCCCGTACTCCGCCGCTTCGGCCTTGAGGGTACGGTCCGCCCGACGCTTGCGCTCTACAACTCGTTTGAGGACATAGACGCGCTTATAAAGGGCATCAGATCACTTGTATAACATCGTTTATCTCCCCGTCTTTGGCGGGGAGATAAAATATGATACGACCCTGCCGACGGCGGGAATATTTTAATAAAACGGGAGAAATCTATGTCTGAACTTCTGAAAATAACCGGTCTGCGTGTAAGTGCGGAGGATAAGGAAATACTGCACGGCGTGGATCTTACGATAAATGAGGGCGAAACACACGTTATAATGGGGCCGAACGGTGCGGGAAAATCCACGCTCGGTGCCGCGATAATGGGCAGCCCCGAATACGCGATAACAGGCGGCAGCATCGTGTTTGACGATAACGACATCACCGAGGAAACGCCCGACAAGCGCGCAAAACACGGGATTTTCCTCTCGTTCCAGAACCCTATCGAGATACCGGGCATCACGCTTTCGTCCTTCCTGCGCAGCGCCTATGAGCAGATAACCGGAGAGCGCATAAAGCTGTTTGAATTCAAGAAAAAGCTCGGCGCAGCCATGGATATATTGCAGCTCGACAAGTCCTATGCCGACCGCGAGCTGAATGTCGGATTCTCGGGCGGCGAAAAGAAGAAAGCCGAGATACTCCAGCTTCTCGTTCTGCGCCCGAAGCTGGCTATACTCGACGAAACGGATTCGGGACTTGACGTTGATGCCGTGAAGACCGTTTCCGCGGGAATAAAAGCCTACAAGGAGCAGACCGGCGGCTCGCTGCTTATCATCACGCATAACACGAAGATACTCGAAGCGCTTATTGTCGATAAAACGCATATCATCGCGGACGGAAAGCTCGCAGCAGAGGGCGGCGCGGAGCTTATTGACGAGGTCGCTGAACACGGATTTGAAAATTATACCGGTTGAGCATTTCCCCGCTGACGCGGGAAATGCTCGGAAACAAGGTGAATATATGAAAGAAAAAACACAGGTCGCGGATATCAACAGATCGCTCTACGATTTCCGATACGATGAGGACGAGAGCAGCTTTCTCGACTCCGGCATAACGCCCGGAATAATCCGCGAGATCTCTGCGGAAAAGGGTGACCCCGAGTGGATGACCGAGTTCAGACTGCACTCGCTTGAAATATACAACAGGCTGAAAATGCCGGATTGGGGCCCTGATATAAGCGGTCTCAACATGGACAACATCGTCGCGTACATCCGCCCGAAAAAGGGGATGCAGAGCGACTGGAACGAAGTCCCGGACGACATCAAGGAAACGTTTGAAAAGCTCGGTATCCCGCAGGCGGAGCGCGAATCTCTCGCCGGCGTCGGTGCGCAGTACGACAGCGAGCTCGTGTATCATAACGTCCGCAAAGAAGTCGCGGAATCGGGTGTAGTTTACACCGATTTAGAGAGCGCGATGCACGACGAGCGATACGCGGAGATGATACGCTCGCATTTCATGAAGCTCGTGCCGCCGACGGATCACAAGTTCGCGGCGCTGCACGGCGCGGTATGGTCGGGCGGTTCGTTCGTTTATGTGCCGGCGGGTGTCAAGCTCGAAATTCCGCTGCAATCGTACTTTCGCCTGAACGCAAAGGGCGCGGGGCAGTTCGAGCACACGCTGATAATCGTTGAAGACAACGCCTATCTGCACTTCATCGAGGGCTGCTCGGCACCGAAATATTACGAGGCAAGCCTGCACGCGGGCTGCGTCGAACTCTATGTCGGGAACAACTCGACATTACGCTATTCGACTATCGAGAACTGGTCGAAAAATATGTATAACCTCAACACAAAACGCGCCACAGTCGGCGAGGGCGGCAAGGTCGAGTGGGTGTCCGGCTCGTTCGGCTCGCACGTTTCGTACCTCTATCCGATGAGCATTCTGAACGGCCGCGGAGCCCGTGCCGAATTCACCGGAATAACCTTTGCGGGTGAGGGTCAGAACCTCGACACCGGCGCAAAGATAGTGCACAACGCCCCGGAAACGTCGTCGTACATGAACACTCGTTCGATCTCGAAAAGCGGCGGTATCAGCACATTCCGCAGCGCTGTAACGATCAACGAAAACGCCGTCGGCAGTAAATCTGCGGTGTCCTGCGAATCGCTGATGCTCGACAGTATTTCACGCTCCGACACGATACCGTCAATGGTCGTAAAGACCGACAAGGCGGATGTCGGACACGAGGCACGAATCGGCCGCATAAGCGATGAAGCTGTGTTCTATCTTATGTCGCGCGGATTGGACGAAAACGCCGCGAAAGCGCTTATTGTTAGTGGCTTCGCGGATAACGTATCGAAGGAGCTGCCGCTCGAATACGCGGTAGAAATGAACAATCTCATCAATCTTGAAATGAAGGGGAGTATCGGATAAATGACAAAACTGAACATCCTCCCCCTGCCGACATTCGCGCGGCTTGGCGTGAATTATACCGAGCGCGAGGTCGCGGCATTTAAGAGAGAAGAAATTACAGTTCCCGATGGCGCTGAACAGCAGATAATAAAGTTCGTGAGTCCGTGCAGTGAGACTGTTGTTACTGTTGGTAAAGGCGCTGCATTAAAGCTCGTTGTGATATTTGCAGACAAGCAATCGTGCGCCGCAAGACTTGTTACAACGCTTGATGACAGCGCAAAGCTCGATCTTATCCAGCTTTATCTCGGCGACGATACCGTAAGCGAGATCGTGACGGAGCTAAAAGGCTGCAAGGCCGCGTTTACAGCTGAGATAGGCTATGATCTCGGAGCGGGTGATAAGCTCGACATCAACCTTGTCGCCAATCATTACGGGCGCAAAAGTATGTCGGAAATAGCCGTGAACGGCGTTCTTCGTGACAATGCGCAAAAAACCTTCAAGGGTACGATAGATTTCAGAACCGGCTCCGCAGGCGCGAAGGGCAGCGAGAAAGAGGACGTTATCCTGATGAACGAAGCGGTCGTTAACAAGACCGTTCCCGTTATACTCTGCGACGAGGAAGATGTCGAAGGAAGCCACGGCGCAACTATCGGTCGCATCGACGAAAAGCACATCTATTATATGCAGTCGCGCGGCATTCCCGAAGAGAAAATCTACGAGCTGATAACGCGCGCAAGACTGTCAAAAATCATCGGAAAGATCGGCGACGAACAGGCTGAAAAGCGCATATACACCATACTCGGCTGGAGTGATGACATTGAGTAACACTGATTACAAGCGGGACTTTCCCGTGTTTGAAAAATATCCCGATATAGCGTATCTTGACAACTCCGCGACCACGCAGAAGCCGCAGGCTGTTATCGACGCAGTTTCGCGGTATTACCGCGAGGAAAATGCGAACCCGTTACGCGGGCTTTATGAACTCGCGGTCAAGGCGACCGACGCTTACGAGAACGCGAGGATTGCAGTCCGCAACTTCATCGGTGCGGCGAGCGAGCGCGAGATAATATTCACACGCAACGCTTCCGAAAGCCTTAACCTTATCGCGTACAGCTGGGGGCGCGCGAATATCCGCGAGGGCGACGAGATACTTGTTACGATCTCGGAACACCACAGCAACTTCCTGCCTTGGCAGATACTAGCGAACGAGAAGCGCGCGAAGCTGAAATTCCTGCGGTGCAGCGAGTCGGGCGAGTACACGGCAGAGGAGCTGAAAAAAGCTTTGACGCCGCACGCGAAGTTGTTTGCGATCGCGCAGATCTCGAACGTGTTCGGACGGCTGAACCCAATAAAGGAGTTTGTGGAGATATGCCACGCGAACGGCACTCTGATAGTCTGCGACGGCGCGCAGAGCGTGCCGCATATCCCAGTGAACGTGCGCGATCTCGATGTGGATTTTCTTGCGTTCTCGGGACACAAAATGCTTGCACCTATGGGTATCGGCGTGCTGTACGGGCGCGAGGAGCTGCTTGAAAAAATGCCCCCGTTTCTGTACGGCGGCGAGATGATAGAGTATGTGACGCTTTGCGGAGCGACGTTCGCGGAGCTTCCGCACAAGTTCGAAGCGGGAACAGTCAATGCCGGCGGAGCGGTCGGACTTCACGCGGCAATAGACTACATCAACGCTGTCGGTTTTGACGAGATAGAACACCGCGAGAACGTGCTCACAAAGCTGCTCGTTACCGAAATGCAGGTGATACCGCACATCAACATTATCGGTTCGCGCGATCCCGACGAGCACCACGGCATCGTGACATTCACGATAGACGACGTTCACCCGCACGACATCGCGGCGATATTTGACGAGTCGGGTGTATGCATACGCGCGGGTCATCACTGCGCACAGCCTCTGCACAAATTCCTGAATGTGCAGTCCACCGTCCGCGCGAGCGTCGCGTTCTACAACGACGAAAACGATGTGCGCAGATTCATTGACTGCCTGAAAACTATACGAAGGAGAATGGGTTACAGTGACTAATTTTTACAACGAGATACTCACCGATCACAATATGCACCCCGTGCATAAGCATGAACTATCGTGCTGTTCCTGCTCAAAGGACGGTGTGAACCCTTCATGTGGCGATGAGATAACGCTGAACCTGAAAATCGAGAACGGCATCATCACCGACGGCTCATTTACAGGGAGCGGCTGCGCGGTCTCGCAGGCTTCGGCGGATATAATGCTCGATCTTGTTATCGGAAAAAGTGTTGAGGAAGTGAAGCACCTGCACGAACTTTTCGTCAGGATGATACACGGCGATGCGTGCCCTGCCGAGATAGATGAACTCGAAGAAGCCGGCGCGCTCGCTTATATTTCTCACATGCCCGCCCGCGTGAAATGCGCGCTGCTCGGCTGGAGAACAATGGCGGAAATGGTCGGATAACAAAAGCTCCCGAAGCTTGATAGTGAACCGAACCAGTAAAAACGTACAGTGACAAAAACACCCTCCTATGGTATAA
>CAMVBT010000041.1 GCA_947165805.1 uncultured Clostridia bacterium | reverse complement strand
GAGCTCGGGGACAGATTTGTCATCGAAGCAATGCCGAAAGAGAGAGAATACGCAGCACACGGCAGCTCCGCGCAGTCCCGGGAAGTCGGCGCGGAGATAAGCCGGCGCGACCTGCGCATTTATATGATAACGCGCACGCTCGGTATAGCGGCGGCGCTGTTCCTCGCTGTCGGCGGGATAGTGCTGCTGGTAATGAACTGGGATAAGATCGCGGTGAGCGAGCCCGACAGACCCTCATCGACCACGACGAGCGCCGCGACAACCGCGTCCGCCTCCACCGGACCCGTCAGCGGCAATACCGGAGCGGACAGCTCCGTATCGGAGACCACAGACATTATTGTCGAACCCGGAGGAAATTCGGACAGAACAGAAGCGGATCTTGAGTATCTTGTCGGGAGCAGTTACGCAGTGATCTGGGCGAAATGCGACCGCTTACTCCGGTCGGATAATAATGACCCGGTCTACGGCATTACCTGCACGGAAACATTAGCCGGAAATCCCATACCCCGGGAAACGGAGCTTTATGTTTCCGGCAGTTCCTATATATATGAAGAGTCTCCGTTAAAGGAAGGAGGGTACTTTATCCTTCCCGTGGTGAAAAAAAGAGCGGTATTCTTTGATTCAGACAGGTATTATCTTGCTTCCGACATATTCTTCGTTACCGATGAAAATGGAACGATACTGTCGGCAGGAACGGGGCTCCGTGTTACGGAGACCGGCTTCGGCAATGTCGATGAGCTGAAACGATACCTCAGTGATAACGGGTTGGTACCCTCCCAGAGTGATGAAGATATAGGACCAAAGGTCACAAGGACCGATGATCCGATTGAAGCGGTACGGGAAGCCGAATATATCGTGGAAGCGGAAATAACGGATATTGATATAGATATCGCAGAGGACAGGACATCCTATGACTGCCGCGTACTTCATAAGTACAAGGGCGCCGATGATATAGCAGATAATATTTATGTTGCTATGAAGAAGCATCAGGCAGATGTCGGGGAAAAATATATACTTCTTATCAACAGGATATCCGGAGGGGGAGACTTATTCTTTATCTCTTCCCCCGATACAAGCGTCTGGCGCTCCGATTCTCCGCAAGCGCAGATGATAAAGGAATACTGCCGGCAGGAATATCCGTCCGGCGACAGTTCAGCCGACACCACGGCTCCGCTCTCCGAGCGCGATGCCGAAACTGCCGAATATCTGAAAAAGACCGGCGCGGGCTGCGTTTCGGCAAAGCCCGAATATGTGACCACGAACTCGATGTTCCTTGACTATAAGCTGACCGGAGAATACACGGACAGATTTTATCTGAAAATAGTCTACGGGTATGAGCTCCAGACGCAGTTTTCCGACGGAGAATGGCACACCTATGACAAGGACAACGCATGGAAGGATATGCTGACGCCCGACCCCGCCGACAACATTGTCAGCGAGAACGCGCTTGTGCGGACGGAGGTGCCGTTCACGGACGACGGAAGACCGCTGAAAGCTCTCGCGCCCGGGCATTACCGCGTCCGCAAGCCCGTACACGCATACAGCACGGAAACGGACGCGGAGCTGGCGGTGTTCAACCTCTACGCGGAGTTCGACATAACCGAGGACACGCCGAATATCCTCGGACTTACCATGACCGTTGAGGAGGTCTCCCCGAGAGGCGTTATAGCTTCCGTAAAGCATGGCAATTACGGCTCAGACAGGGGTATGGGGATAATAATGTCGGAGCGCCCGTACTCGATAAACGTATACTCGGAGGAGACCGGCTGGGAGCACGTCTTTGACTCGACCGTCAGCACGGAGAACGTGATAAGGCACGGCAGCACGGTGAAAGAGACCGTGCTGTGGGACGCGTTCGCGCCGCTGGCTCCCGGCAGATACAGCTTAACGATGACTTTCGACGACACGCGCCCCGACGGCGGCGACCCGTACTGCTCCGTGACCTGCACGGCGGAATTCGTGATACCGGAAAACGAAGAAACGGAGGACGAACCGCCCGAGGGCATGATCGAGGTGAAGCAGCCCGAAAAAACGATAAGCCTGACCGTAAAGCCAATTCTCGACCTTGACGCAGTCACCGCGGACTACGACTACGAAATGATAGACGGCTACGAGAACGAAGAGAACTGGCAGTATCAGAAGAAATGGGCGGAGGAAACACTGGAGGGCGAAAGGCTCGAAGCCCTCCGCGCACGCGATTATTTCAGCGGAGCCGACTATCAGGTAAGATACGTCGGCAATGAGCGGTGCGACTATGTGATACGCAAGCAGCTCGGCTTCACGGCCACGGAGGAGTGCAACTCTTATGAGATATTCGTGTTCGTGAAGGACGGAAAGGCTGTCGGCGTGACGGATATGCTTAAGCAGACCGGGGCTTCGCTGGTCGCTGACGAAAACGACCTCTTCGAGACGATACGCAACGACGACAGAATGATGCGCATTGATATGCACACCTTTGAAACGGAATATATAACAACGGGATCGTGGTCGGCCACAGCTGACATGAACGAGGACTGGGTGCTCGTCGGCGGCGACACGCTGCACGCGTACAACAGGCATACGAAAAAGCTCCTTACCCCCGATGCCGAGCCCGGGATAAACTGGAATTACGGCTACGCGACGAATCTCGTGCGGCTGAACGGCAGCTATATCGAATATACAATGACGGATCAGTTGGCAGGCGGGTACAGATACGATCTCGACACCGGCGAAACGACCGAGGCTCCGGAGCTGTTTGATGGTCTTATGCGCATGACCGTTGAAAACAGCGAATATTTCGCGCGTTCGTACTACAACACCGCCGCCCTGAACGCCGATGTCAGCGATTTCTCGCGCGTTTCGGTCACAAGGAAGTCCGACGGGCTGACAAAGGTATTCAGCTTCCGTGAGCTGCTCGGGAGAAGGAGCGGCGAAACGGACGCCACATACCTCAATCATCTGCTGTGGGGAGACTGGTTCATCACCCGTGTGACATCGTACGGGCGTATAGCCGTGAACTTCGTCACCGGCGAATCGGCGAAGGTGACCGATATATTCAAGGAAAATCAGATATACGGGCTGACGGGCTTCAGCGACCGGTACTGCGTCGAGTACATCGACAACGAAACGGGGAGACTGATGTTCGGCGAGATAGAATTTTCGCTTACGCTTTAGAACGGGAACAAGAACGAGAACAAGTTGCCTCCGGCGGCCAGCCCTTTTAAAAAAGGGCTGGACCCTAAAACAAACCGCTTCGCCTTGCAGACTCCTTACGCACTACCTCTTTTCGGAGTTAAGGACACTAAAAGCATAAAAAATACTGCTCCTTTCGGCATCAAAAGGAGCAGTTATTTTTGTTATTTACGTTTCTTTTACTCTCAGAAGGCGTACTACCTGCCCCCATAGCAAGGCGAAGCGATAGAAAAGTTTTTGCCCAGCTTTTTTCAAAAAGCTGGCCGCCGGAGGCAACTCGAGCGGAGCGACCTCTTGTTCCCGTTACCAAGCGTTAGCGACTGCTTGAACAAAGCTAACGGCTGCGAGGCAGGCAACTTGTCAATATCAGTAAAGTAACCGATGGACTGACAGCTCGGGTACCGCGCCTCGAGCGCAAGCGGCTACTGTATCTCATAGTAGAACTCGCCCATACGGCAGAGCTCCGCCTTTTTCTTTATCGCGTCGTGGTATTTCGGGTCGGCGGTTATGCGGATATACCAACGGGGCTTTTCGCCTGTATCGTCGTACACGAAATCGAGGTGGTCTATCACATACTCGCCTATGCCAGACTCGGAAAAATGGCGTACAAGCCGGAAGCTCAGCGCGACATTGCGGACATTCTTCATCCTGAAGTCATAGCTCCAGTTCCGCACTCTGCCTTCCCCGTCTACCTCGACTATGTTCTCGCCGAGATCGTAGAAAACACTGTCCGTCGTGTACGGCAGAAGTATCGGGTCGAACACGTCGGCGTAAGGCGTTACGCGCAGCTCGTCGAGGGAATTTTCCGCGAGGGTCTTTTTTATTTCCTCACTTTCTTCCGAAAGCATGGACAGCAGCGAATCGAGACTGTCGGAATAATGCACAGCGCCCTTGAACACCCAATTGCCTACGGCGATGTACTGATTGCCGTAGCCTGTATTCGGCTCCGTTTTCACAAGTCCGCGGTCTGCGGTGTTTTCATACCATTCTATCGGGATATAGCTCTCCTGCTCCCGCGCGGTCGTTGATACCATAAGCAGCGTCATATCGGCTCCCGCTGCCGTGAGTTCATCATACAGTTCATTGGCGGCAGCTTCGTCCTCAACTATCGCCTCAACGTAATAACCGAAGTCCGCGTAATTCTTATCGACGACATCGTGAACGAGCACTATGCTCATATTGCCGTACTTGTCGGGCTCCTTTTCAGCGGCTTTCCAGAGCAGCTCGAATATGCCGCGTATCGCGTACATTTTCCCGCTGTACGGGGTATCGTCCTCAATATCGAGTCTGCGCAGCAGGCGGATCCCCGTGCCCCATTCGTCGATGCCGACGGATATGATGAAGTCGTCCGTCAGGCGGTAATACGTCACGTCATAATACGCCGGAAGCGAGCGCTCCTCATCGGTGAAGTAGTCATATACAGTGGTCTTTCTGAATGTGAGCTCCGCCTTTTCCGGGATAAATCTGCCGTCCTCGCAGACGGACTTCATGATGTTCCAAAGTTCCCTTGCCTCAACGGGTTTCAGGCTGTACTGCGGCAGCATTTCTTCCACGCTGCCGTAGGGTATCGCGCCGTAATTGACATACTGATACAAGTCGCTGCCGCAGACCACGGCCATATTGAAGCTGAATACGTCGCCCTCACCGGCGGCGGGCATTCTGTCGAAGTACTCTTTGCTCTGTATCGGTATCGTCTTATACTCGGTATGCTCGACGGCCTCGGGTTCGGGAGGCTCCGGTTTTACTTCGGGCAAAGGTATTTTTCTATCGATGCCGAGCTGTTCAAATACCTTGTCTGTTTCCTCCGCAGTGGCGTCGGTCACTTCGCCGGTTTTCGGGTCATAGCGGACTATATAGCCGATATCGTTCAGATCATAGGTGCTCAGCACCGCGCTCATATCGGCGGCGCTTATATACTGCGCTCTGCCCGGGTCGAAAGGCGGCACGGACGAGAGCCACACCTCACCAAGACTGTAAAGCGTGTAGACCCACTCGCCGTTATCGTCTTCCTTAAAGCCCAGACTCAGCCCCAATGCTCCGGGATCCAGTCCGAACATCTCCGGGTACAGGCGTTTCAGGCGGTCGGAGTTCGTTTCAAACATCGGGACGTTGTCGGTCACGGCGTCCGTCACGGCTCCGGCAGGCTCGGTCACGCTGCCCTGCCCCGCTGTTTCGCCGACACCTATCTTATCCCGATATTTCCACAGCAGCAGACCCGCTCCGACTATGAGCACGACTGCCGCGGCTATCCCGAGAGCGCGTGTGACCGCGTATCTGCGCCATTCACTTCTTGTGACCCGGGCGGTCTTTCCGCCGTCTTCGGGGTATGAAGGCGCGGCTTTAGCTATAAGATCGTCACCAATGTCACCGAGGGCGCGCATGATCCTGTCTTCTCCGCTTTTCATATCCGCACACCCTCCTTTTCAAGAAATTCCCGCAGCTTCTCACGCGTGCGGTGCAGGGACATCTTGACCTTGCTCTCGCTGATGTTCATTTCGTCCGCTATCTCGCCGACCGTGAGCATATACCAGTAGCGTTTCAGGAATATGAGCTGCTTTTCCCTGCCAAGCGAGCGCACGAACTTATCCAGAAGCCCCGCGAGCTGCCTGTCCTCGACGCTCTTTTCCACGTTGTCGGGCGAGGGTATACATTCCGACAGCTCGTCATAGCACGCACCGTACCTGCCGCCGCGCTTCTTCGCGGACATACGCTCCAGCATATTCAGCGCGAGATTGCGGGCTATGCGGGCTGCGAACGCGCGGAAGCTCTCCGGGCGCTGCGGGGGTATGAGCTCCCACAGGCGCATATATGTGTCGTTGACGCACTCCTCGCTGTCCTCGGCGCTCCCGAGTATGCCGAACGTCAGACCGCGAAGAAACCCGCCGTATTTCCTGTCCGTTTCCTCTATCGCGCTTTCCGAGCGGGCGAAATACAGCTCGATCATCTCGTTGTCTGTCATTTTACCCCTCCCCTTCTTTTTTGTTCTCTGTACATAAGACAGGAAACCCGCACGGAACGTCACGCTTTTCCGCAAAATTTTTTAATAATAATAGCTGTAATATTCTTCCTCGGTCTCCGGAGCTTTGACTTTCAGCTTAAGGACAGCGGTGGCTTCGGTGTGGTAGCCGCCCTCCTGATATTCGAGCTCGCCGTTTATCTCCGTTTTCACCGCGACGGCGTTGAAGCCCTCGCCGCTCGCAAAGTCGACAGTTCCGCCGTTCACTCTAAACGTATACGCGCGCACGCAGCCCTGCTTACTTCTTATCGTGAGCTTGGGGCTGCCCGACAGACTTACGACGCCGCTCGTGCCCGCGGCATAACTATAGTCTATATCTATTCCCGCAACGCCCGCGTTTATATTCACCTCGGCATTGCCATATATATGGAGCTCTCCGCCGCCTGCCCAGTTATTTGCTATGCCGTCCTTTGCTGAAACAATGTTCAGCCTGCCGTTATTGCAGATATTGATTCTTACACGAGCATGAAGATCGTCCTGAACATATATACCGTAATCGGAGCTGTTGATATCGCATACCGCGTCGTCGTATATAACCAGTCCCTGAATTCTGAACCCGCGGCTCGGCTCGTCCTCGGTGCCGCATATCATTCTGCACGAATCCGAAAGACGTATCTCATTGATATTGCTTTCCGCGAACGCGCCGGGATACGCTTCTTTGAGCGTGGCGTTTTCCTTGACATAAAGATCGGATGTTCCGTAAAAGTAGGTCGAAAGCATAGCTATGCTGCCGACTGTAAGAGTGCCGTCGCCGCATATCGTCAGCGTTTCGTGCGAGTCTATCGCGCGCTTGTTCTCCGAGACCACGCGGTTGTCGCCTATCAGCTTTATCCTCGGATAATCTATCCCCGAAAAGCTGATACCGACTTTGTCGGTCGCTTCAATAGTCACGTTGTCGAGGATAAGCGTCCTGTTGTCGTAGTCGTAGCTTACGCCCTCGAACTTCGCGCCGTGCAGGATATCCTTTCCGTTTATGTACACGTTCTCGCTCTTCGGTATCTTGTTCAGCGTATATGGCATTTCGGTTATTATCTCGCCGTCCGCGGTGATGCTTTCCGCAAGCTCTCCGTTCGGTTCAACTCTGAACGGTCCGTCGAAGCCCACATACTTGCCTATCGGGGCGAAATACTCCCGCGCGGCGTCCTCGTTCAGCTCCCACAGCAGGGTGCAGTCCTCGGGGTACAGGCAGGACTTCTGGTTTATTCCCCTGCCGTCCTCGAAGTAGAACAGCTTGCCTACGCGGTTAAGCAGCTTTCCGGTCTTGTTGACGCGGTAGAACTCCACCTTTCCGATGAAGTCCTCATCGGGTATGGCGTAGAAGCTGTATCCCGGAGGATACTCGGCTTTCAGTATATTCCACATTTCTCTGTTCACCCAGCCGTCGAGCTCCTCGGTGTTGCTGAAGTTATTATAATACGAGTCTTCCCAGATCAGCTTTTCGGTGTTGTAGAAATAAACACTCATCCACCTGCTGCCGCCGAAGTCTATAAGCTCCGGGAAGCCGTCAAAGGTGATGTCCTTGAATATGAAATTATCGTCGAAGCGCGCGAGACCCTGCCTTATCGCGTTGTCGAGCAGGCTGTCGCCGCGGAACGAAACTTTTGCGTTTGACGAAAGCCAATATGTGTCCGCAAGGTGCGCAGGCGCGGAGATCCCGCAGTACGGAAACGCATCTCCGCCGCACTCGGTAACGCTGTCGGGGATATATATGCTGTCGAGATATGTTTTGTAAAATGCCATTCTGCCTATCGTTTCAAGTCCCTCGGGCAGCTTTATCTCCCTGATATGCGCCTTTTCAAACGCGTGGCCGCCTATCTTTTTCAGCCCCGCGTTCAGCTCGACGCTTTCGAGCTCCGACGACGCAAACGCAAGCTGTCCGATCTCTTTGAGAGTCGAGGGCAGCTTAACGCTTGTCGCCTCGGAATACTGCATAGCGCAGTCTCCGATGACCTCAACGCCCTCGGGTATGGTTATTTCCTTGCCCGCCGCGTAGGGTACGAATATCAGCTTTTTCATATCGGCGGTGTACACCGCGCCGTCCACGCTGCAAAAGTCCCCGCCCGGCTCGATGTTCACGGCCTCGAGAGCCTTGCACATCGAAAAGGCTCCCGGTGTCAGAAACTCAAGCGACGAAGGCAGATCGACCTGCGTCAGCAGCGGACATTCGCACAGGGTAGGCATACTTTCTATGCGCGCCTTTACGATCAGCTTCTTGATGTTTATGTCCTGTATCGCGCTGCCGCGGAAGGACTTCACGGGCTGACCGTTTATCGTTTCCGGCACCACTATCTCCTCGTTCACATACCGCGTCAGCAGCAGGCCGTCGCCGCTCGGTTCGTACTCGAAGTTTATCGGCTCGGAGTAAAACGGCTCCGTCTCGCTTGCCGGTGTTGTGACTTCATCGGTCAGGGGCGTTGTTTCAGCGGGCTTGTCCGCGTCGCAGCCGGAGAGCATAAGCGCCGCGCAGAGTATCAATGCGGGAATACTGTGTCTTTTCATTTTTCTGCCTCTCATTCTATTTCATTGTTTTTTTCAGAATGTGCCTTTCATAAGTGCCGCTATAAGCGGGCTCGCGGCAAAGGAAACTATATTCGCGACAAGCGCGTAGACCGTGCATCTCGCGCCGCTGACGCGCTTGTCCGACTTGTTCAGCTTATTGAAGATCAGATAGTACACTACAGCCTCGATGATAAATACGGCGTGCTCCAGAAGCCAGTAGTATATGATAAGCGACCATGTATCGTTCACAAGCACATGGAAAACATTCATTCCGATGTTCAGCCCCGCCTGCGTTATGAGATTTACAACAAGTATCGTCAGTAGCTGCTTTTTGCCACTGAACCTGAACATCAGCGCTATGAGCAGTTCGAGCGTTACCGTCACGATTATCCTTACCGCGAGAGCTATGATGTTATACACCGGGTCGAAGCCGCTCGACAGCGTTATGCCGTTCTCCGTTATCTCAGCCGTGAATTTGCTTTCTATCGCGTAGGGCTCGATGATGTCGCCCGCGACGATATTCCCGGTATCGGGGAAATACGCTATCATCTGAAACTTCCCGCATTTTGCGTAAACACCCACATCCAGCCGCGAAAGGTCATAGATGAGGTTGTACCAGCCGTTGTAATGCAGATCCGACGTGTTTTCCGCGTATCCGGCGAATGTCAGATCGATGTTGTTGGTCTCCCCGAGATACGGCTTCATGCGATAGGGAGCTATGCGATCATTGCCGATGTCCGTTATCAGCGTTACATAGCACCGCCTGTCCGTAAGATTGCTCGTCATCACCGTAAGGTCGGGCAGCATCGCGCTGTTTGCCGACACAGTCACCGAAAGCATCAGCGCGGATAAAAGCATTATGACCGCGGCATATATGGTTTTTATATATCTTTTCACAGTCTCTCCCCCCGAAAAAATGTATACTTCTCCATTGAAAATCATACCACATTATCACGGAAAAATCAATTACAAAGTGTTTACAGAATTATTACAAAACGGTAACAAAAAAGCGGCGCCCGCAAAGCAGGCACCGTCGTTTGTCAGTATTCCGCGCGCTCGACGTAGACAGCGCCGCCGGGCTCCAGAAAGCCCATATCCTTTATGCGCTGCCAGTCCGATATGTCGGCATATACCGTCACCTTGTACTTCGCGTCGGCAGGGTCGAGGCGCGGGTCGCCGAACACCCGCAGCTCTATGCGGTATCTGCCCGTGAAATAGCTCGTCAGCGCGCCGCGCATTACGGTTATGTACCTGAATGCGGCTGACAGCTTTTCGTCGCGCAGATATATCCTGTAGCCGCTTTCATCGCGCAGTATGCCCGTATCGTCAAACAGCCTGCCCCAGCCGCCGGACTTGCCGTCACACAGGTTCACGAGGTCGAACAGCTTCGTCAGCGTTTCCGGCTTGTCCGAGATATTGTCAACGCCGATCTCGCCGCGCATTGCCTGCGCCGCCTTTGTCCTGCCGAGCTCGTCGAGCCGTGCGGCTACTTCCTCCGGCGTTCCGAACAGCTCGTCTCCGGGAGCCTCCGTGAACACGTCGCCGCGCATACCCGTGTACGCGCAGATGTCATTGAAAAAGTCCGTCAGGTCGCCGTGTTCGCTGTCACCGTCAACTATCGACACAGGCACCCACGTTTTGCGGAGCTGCTCCGGTGACATGAACACGAAGCCGCCTCCCCAGTCCTCGGCATACTCCGAGATGAGTTCCTTTATCTCCCCGAGCACGCTGACTTTCTTACGTTCTGCGGACAGCTTGTCGTCCGCGACTATCATGAGATATTCGGGGTCGTAGTCCCTGTTGTTTTCGAGCACGGCGAACACATCGAACGGTTCCGGACTTTCCGCCGCGTGCTTCCAGAGCTTCTCTACAGCTTTTCTCGCGTCGGTATAGCCTGTGCCTTTGCGGTAGCAGTTTACATGATGCTCCTTGCTGACGGTGACAAGATATTCGTCGTTCAGGCGGTACGCGCTGTAACCGTAATTCTCGCTGAGCTCCGTATCGTCGAACATCCGATAGCACGGCAGAGCAGGAAGCTCCCCGCCGAGATCGTATTTTAGGTCATTGCCGTCGGCGTACTGTTTCAGCAGTTCGATGAGGTCGTCGGGCAGGTCTCTGTGTTCGATAACGAAGAAGCCGTCACACGAATTGAGCGAAGTAGACTGTATCGGCTCGAACGCCGTGTCCCCCGCGACAAGCCCGATGCCGAACGGATAAGCGTAGCCCGCCGACATTCCCGCGAGGTCGCCCGCTATGTAGTTCTTCACCTCGAAGGTCTTTACAGCCTCCAACGCGGCTTCATCGGCTCCTGCCTTTATCTGCCTGTATACGTATGGCATGACGTCGTAGTTGGTTATCAGCGTTCTGTCAACGACGTTGGCGTTATAGAAAATGCCGTGATGCTCGAAATAGTCGTAGTCTATCGTCCTGCCGCCGCTGTGCGTCCCGCGTACATCGGTGACGACGTACTTTCCGCCGACGCTCTGAATTACTATATCGTAGAAATCGTAATTGTCGATATCGTTCAGGAACTCCGCTTTCCGCTCTTCGTTGTCCTCGCCTCCCCAATGCAGGAGAGCGTAATGCCCGACCACACGGTCATCGTAAACGTCGCAGCCGAGATACCAGCTTTCCGTGGCTCTGATACCGCCGCGCGTGCCTTCGAGATAATAAAGTCTGCCGTTAGCTTCGCCGTATTTCTCAAAGAGCAGATGATCGACATAGGCGCCATATATCACGCTGTTCATTCGTTCCTTTATGTCGTCGACGGTCTTTATATCGTCCGAATCTACCGGATAAGCGGTCAGATGACCCGGGAAGCCCTCCACGCGCTCGGACTTGCCGCGGGTATAAGCCTTTCCTCCTCCGCTGCGCAGATAATCGTTGAACATCACCTGCATCTCTTCCCCGAAACCGATCGCCATATCGTCCGGGTCAAAGCTGCCGCGGTCTATCGGGTCGCAGACTATGCCAGCGGAAGAGTATTCGTTATTTCCGGTATCTATAAGCATTTCCACAGGCTCGCCGTCTTGATCGAATGAGCCTCCGGCAATGATATGGTCGAGGAGCGCCTGACGCTCGCTTTCGCCGAACAGCGGTCTGAATATGACAATAACACAGTCCGGACGGTTTATAAGCTCTATCGTATATTTATATTTTTCATCGTGCCATATCGTTTCCGACGAGGATCGTGCCGCTTCGCCGTCGTACATCTCACTCAGTTTGCCGAGTATCTCTTCATACAGCATATCGGGATCGCTGCCGTACAGCGTGTAGCGCACTCTGTCGAGACCCTGCGACTCGCTGACATACAGCGTTATATCCGCGTATCGTTCAATGAAGCTGCCGCGCTTGTAGTTGAGCAGGGCGTAACGGTCAAAGCCTATCTCCGCGGTCTCGCGGCTGTCGAAGTCGCCGTTCGCGAACACGCTCACCTCTTCCTCAAGCATTGCCCAGTCGAGGTTCTCTATGTCGTGCTGTTCAGCAGGCGCAGGCTCGGTCACCTGCGTGTCGGAAGTTCCGACCGTAACGGACGAGGTCGCGGTCGTTGTTACCGCAGCAGGCGGGTCGGGGTCTTTTATCGCTATCTTGTCCCAGGTCATTATGAACAGCACCGC
>CAMVBT010000040.1 GCA_947165805.1 uncultured Clostridia bacterium | reverse complement strand
CCTTTATGTCAGGTCGCCACAAACTTTGAATTGTCTTCCGAAGATAGTTCTATAGACGGTTGGCAAGACCTTGTATTTCATAATAATGGGATCTATGGTCAGGCTGATGTAATAGATGAAGTTCAGAATTGGTTCTCCTGTAATCAGTCTAAAGATTTCCCGCCTGAGATGATTCAAGAGATCACGCAGCAGCGCAAGCAGCGTAAAGTCTTTATTGGAACTACTCAACGTTTTGAAAGAATGGCTAAACCGCTCAGAGAGCAGGTTAACTACTTGTATTATCCCGTTACTATAGCCGGGTGTCTGACTATCGTTAAAGTGTGTAAACCTTCTGTTGATGCAGAAGGGTATTTAAAAAAGACTCGCGGAGCTCGTTTTTATTTCTTCGTCCATGATGATGAGCTGAGGAACAGCTTTGATACTTACCATAAAATAAAAAAGCAAGCCGAGGCGGGCTTTAATTCTGATAACCGTGATCAGGATATAAAGATCACAAACGTGTTGGAAGAACGAAAGCGCAGCCGCCGGAGGTAATCGCGCGCGATTACTCCGGCGCGGAGCTCCGAGGGAATGAGGTGATTTTATGCATATCGGATATATAATAGCTATTATCTTTTTCGTTGTATGGCTTATTTTCAAAGTGATTGAAGCTACTAAAGCAAGAAATAAAGATATAAAGGATAACGATAGATCAGAGGATCGTTAACAGGTATTTATTATGTCTGAAAAGAACTGCATTCTTATAGACTGGTTTGCTATGTCCTTCCGAGCTCCGGGAGTCACACCGGAAAGTATAATCAGATTACTTGATCTTAAATGTGAAGCTAAATTCGAGCACCTTAGCGGCCGATATTTATATCGTGATCGTTTGAGCTTCGGTGGTATTCATATATACTATAATAATATAAATAAAGATCAGGATTACCCGATGCTCGAAATGACAGGTCAGGGTTGCCGAGAATTTGAAACATATAGTCGTTTATCTTTTGATTATCTCTTCGAGCTTGCAAAAGATGATCTTTTATATCATATGACTCGTTTAGATATTGCTTATGATGATCATATAGGCATACTTGACATCAGACAGATAGAAAAGGATTATCGTGCTCATAATTGGGTATCTCGTTCCAGAAGAGGAAGAATTACTATTGATCTGAGCAGGGAAAAGGACGACGACGGGAAAAATATAGAAGGTATTTCGGTCATGACCGGTACTAAATCCTCTGATATGTACATGAGAATATATGATAAAGGAATAGAACGAGGTTTCAAGGACGGTCGGCACTGGGTCAGATGTGAGCTCGTACTTAAACAGGATAGAGCTGTGAAGTTTCTGAAGTGTAAAGAAAAAATAGGTGAGAAGTTCCGCGGCGTTATTGCCGGATACTTCCGCTTTATTGATCCGGAGAGCTCAGACACGAACCGTTCAAGGGTGAAGATGCGTGATTATTGGTCGAAGTTCCTTGAAAATGCTTCTAAAATTTCAGTTTACAGTAAAAAGGAGATAGAATATAATCTCGGGCGTGTGTATGGCTATGTAATGCATCAGGCTGGAAATTCAATTTATACATATATCAAAATAGTAGGAATTATGAAGTTTCTTGATGATCTTTTTAAACGTAACTCTAAACTGACGCCGCAGCAGCGTTATCTGATTAATAAATGTAAGGCTGCATATAAAGATCAACAAAATATTGATCCTGATATTTTACAAGCAATAGCGGATTGTTTCCGTTCATAGTGTGTTATGAACAGGTACAGCGATAAAGATATTTATAGTATTATCCCGGAAGATTTCAGGTTCGATAATTGTTATTATTGTCTATGCCACATGTGTATATATCTGAGGACTATTTGCAAGAATTGTTATTTATGCGAATATCAAGCCTTTCCGCGGAGAAAATGTTTATTTTTCTTGCCGTTCGTCTTCCGGCAGCCTGATCTCTGGGAATGGTTTCATGCTGTGGAGCTGGCGCGAGGGTATAACCGGAAGTTTGATTATTTTGATTTCAATGGATAGAAAAACCGGAAGTTTATTCTTCCGGTGATCCTATACCATAATTTAATTCTTCCTCTGACAGTTCGAAATCATCAATTGCCATGTTTTCATCAAGGAGCTTGACGATAAGAGCATTTAAACTTAGTCCTTGTTTTTCGGCGTACGCCTTATAGATTTCTCTGTGTCCTTTTGGTATCCTTATGATTATTTGGTCATAATTTTTCGCAATATATTTATTTACTGCTTTTCCTTGTGCTTTTGTATAAGCCATAATATCACCTCGAATAGTATTTTATCACAAATATGTATTGATATCAATATGCAATATCAACATATATTGCTATCAATATTCATGCAATATGACTATTGATATATTGCTATCAATATGTTATAATGTATATAGAGGTTAAGAAAGGTAGGTAATTGAAAATGACATTTACATTAATTGATTATACTTCTGGGAAAAGTAATGATATAGAAGCTGTAAATCTTACCGCAGCCGAGCTGATTGCACTTAATAGCCAAGATCTTTTTACATGGTCAATATTTAAGGAGACTATTATAATGATAGTTTACAAAGATGTTATTGTATCTGAAATATGGTATTTTGATGAAGATCCTATCAGGCGTAAAGATAATTTTATCAAAATGAATAATGTTATCGAGATTTTATGAGGTGTGTATAATGGCATTCAAGTGTTTTGATTGTGCTTATGCTTATGCTTGTGATTATGAGCTGAAATGTGATTCTTGTGTTATTGTTCATGAATGTGAGAATTGCAGTAATGGTCTTGAAGTTAATCGTGTTGGTTGGCTCCAGTGCCAGAAATACAATATAGATAAGAAATGTGTAATAGATCATTGCGCTCCGTTGTATGGAACAGGTATAGGTTTATATCCTTTTTAAGTAATAGTCTATTGCGTAAAATAAAAATTTTACGAATAAAGGGGGAAGGGGAATTTTACTTTAAATTCCAGAGCACAATTGAGACAACCGGAAAGCCGAGATCAAGAAACTTCTCAACGAGAAGTAAAAAAAATAATCGGTGCTACCCTACGAAGCTAACACCGATTATAAACACTAACACAATAAAGGTAAGCCGATAGCCTTACATCGGCTACCAATATTGTATAAACAGTATATTACAAATAAGAAAGGAAGTCAAGACGTGTTACATATAAAAATAGCTTATCTCAAATTAACTCAAACTATTGAAATTTACGATGATTTGTGGTATAATATTAGAAAAATTTCAAAAGGAAGGCAAAAACAATGGCAGACATAATGAAAGGTCTTAAAAGAACGCATTATTGCGGCGAGGTCGAAGGTATCGGCAGCGAAGTCACAGTCGGAGGCTTCACACAGCGCATACGCGACAAAGGCAGTCTGATATTCATTGATCTTCGTGACCGTACAGGCATCGTACAGCTCGTATTTGACGATACCACCGATAAGGCTGTATTTGAAAAAGCGAAATCAGTTCGCAGCGAATATGTTCTTATGGCCAAAGGTATCCTGCGTAAGCGTGAAAGCGTCAATACAGAGATAAAGACCGGCGATGTTGAAATTCTCGTTTCTGATCTGAGAATTCTTTCCAAGGCTCAGACTCCGCCGTTTGAGATCACTAACGATACCAAGGTGAACGATGAGCTCCGCCTTAAGTACCGCTATCTTGACCTGCGCAGAAAGAAGCTTCAGGATAATATAATAATGCGTCATAAGATCGCTAAGATCGCTCGCGACTACTTCTATGAAAACGATTTCCTCGAGATAGAGACTCCTATGATGATCAAGTCTACTCCGGAAGGCGCCAGAGACTATCTTGTTCCTTCAAGAATCCACGAAGGAAAGTTTTACGCACTTCCGCAGTCTCCGCAGATCTATAAGCAGCTTCTTATGATCGCAGGCTTTGACAGATATATCCAGCTTGCGAGATGCTTCCGTGACGAAGACCTCCGCGCTGACAGACAGCCTGAATTCACACAGATAGACCTCGAAATGTCGTTTGTCGATGTCGATGATATACTTGAGATAGCCGAAGGCTTTATAAAAAGGCTGATGAAGGAAACACTCGATATTGATATCCCGACTCCTCTTCCCCGCCTGAGTTATAATGACGCTATGAACAGATACGGCTCCGACAAGCCCGATACCCGCTTCGGAATGGAGATAACCGATATCTCCGACATCGTAAAGAACTGCGGCTTTGGAGTATTCACTTCCGCTATCGAAAACGGCGGCACTGTAAGAGGAATTGTTGCCAAAAACGCTGCCGGAACTCTTACCAGAAAAGAGATCGACAAGCTGACAGAAGCCGCTAAAGGCATCGGCGCTAAGGGTCTCGCATATATCCGCTGGGTAGACGATGCTCCGAACTGCTCGTTTGCGAAATTCATGACAGAAGACGAGATGCAGTCCATATTGAAGGCTCTCGGCTGCGAAAAGGGCGACGTTGCGCTTATCGTTGCCGACAAGAATAAGGTCACTCTGCCGGTACTCGGAGCTCTCCGTCTTACTGTCGCAAAACAGCTCGATATTATTCCGGAGGGCTGGAACTATCTGTGGATAACAGAATTCCCGTTCTTTGAGTACAATGAGGAAACAAATCACTGGGACGCTATGCATCACCCGTTCACTATGCCGCTTGATGAGTGCATCCCTCATCTTGAGGAAAACCCCGAAAAGGTATTCGCGAAGTGCTATGACCTTGTACTCAATGGCGTTGAACTGTGCAGCGGTTCTATCCGTATCAACGACCCCGAGCTCCAGCAGAAGATGTTCGAGCTGCTCGGTCTGACCGAAGAGGAAATACAGGCGAAATTCGGCTTCCTTGTGGACGCTTACAAGTTCGCGGCTCCTCCTCACGGCGGCATGGGCATAGGTCTCGACAGACTTGCTATGCTTATCTGCGGCGCAGACAGTCTGCGTGATGTCCTCGCGTTCCCGAAGATCAAGGACGCAAGCGAGCTTATGAGCGACTGCCCCGCGGTAGTAGACGAAAAACAGCTTGAGGAGCTTCATATAAAAACCGTATTATCCGACAAGTGATATGTACAATGGCAGAAACCCTATCGAAGACAGGTTCGGCTTTCAGTCCAGAGGAATATTCAGATGCGCGCATCCCGCCGAAAGGATATACATTATTATAACTTTAGCGGCAGCGATAATTCTCTGGATATGCTTCTATGAGATATGGGGACAGCAGTTCGTATATATCTATCATCTGTCTGACAATACTTCACAGGAAGGTAAAACACCCCACGCACTGTTCTTTGCTGTTGCGTTTTCTGTTATTACCGGAATTATCGTTATTGCCGCAATTATCATCATACGTATGATAATGCAGGGACAGATTTACAATTATACCGCCGACAGCAATATGTTCAGCTTCTATTCCGCCAAAGCCCGCGTCAGAAAGACCGATATCCATTATAACGACGTAGTTTCGATGACTTTTGACAAGCGCGTTATATTCGGCTTCATAGACCGCGGCTATACCGTGACGATAGAAACAAGGTCACTCGGAAGGATAGAGCTCGAATATCTGCATAACAAGAGCTCTGTATCGCGTGACCCCGAAAATACACCTTTTCATATTATAGCTGAGCGCACAAATATCCAGAATTCAAGACGTGATCCGGGAGGCTGATCAAATGAACCACGCTGGAAAACATACATCATTCAGCCCGATAGATGACCGTTTTGACCACAACAGAAAAGGTATATTCTTCTGCAAGTATAATCATGAAGGCCTGTATTTAATATTGTATTCAGTCGGCATAGGACTGGTCGTATCATTGGTGTTATTTCTGACAAACCTGCCGGATCGCGGTCTCACAGGAGCTGCCGCTTTTCTTATGCAGACGGTCGTGCTGGTAGTTTCGCCTTTGCTGCTTATCGGCGGCATTCGCGCTATTCGCTCGGGAGTTACTTACAATTATACAGCCAACGAGGAAAAAATGCTCATTGTTTGTCCGCGTGAGAACTTCCGCGCCGATATATTCTACAATACTGTCGAAAACGTCACTTATGAAGAGATAAAATATTTTTCAAAGATCCGCGGACTTCATGTGACTGTATTCTGCACACACGGAAAATATATTTTTGAGTTCCTCTTCGGATATAATACGCCCGAAACCTCAAAGACTCCCGATCTGACCCCGTTCAGATATATTGAGGAAAGAGCGGGGCTCATAGCGCCGCCGGAATACTCCGCGTGGTCGAGACTGGATAATTTCAGATAAGAAAGGAAAACAATATGAATATGTTTTTTAAGCGAACCGCTTCCCTTTTATTGACTGCGGTCATGATGATATCTGCCGCATCATGCTCCGGCAGCGGGAACAATTCCGGAACTACAGCAGCCTCTGCTGCTCCGGCGGAAACTACTACAACTGTCACGACAGCTCCGGAGCCTACAGAGATCACGTTCCTGCCGGACAGCACAAACGTCAAGCTGATAGGCAGAACTCTCACGGAGGACAACACACTCTGGCTCGCATTGTCCGCGAGCGGTATCGAGTTCACCTGCAAAGGAACTCACGCGACCGTTGATATCAAGGGGGACGGCGCTGCACTCGGAAGCGCCGATTCAAGAGCGAGATTTGCCGTTTATATTGACGGCGACCGCGTGCTCGATGAAATGGTAGATTCCGCGGAAAAGACTTATGACCTGTTCAGATATGATACCGAAAAGGAAGTTACCGTAAAGATACTGAAATTATCGGAGGCAGCAAACTCCGCGTTCGGTATCACCGGAATTACCGTTGAGGGCAGCGGAGATGTGGCTCCGACTCCCGCAAAAAATATGAAGATTGAATTCATAGGCGACTCGATCACCTGCGCATACGGTGTTGACGACGAAGTCAAGGAGCACCACTTCTCCACGACTACCGAGGACGCCACAAAATCCTACGCCTATAAGACCGCGCAGATGCTCGATGCCGATTACAGCCTTGTTTCGTACAGCGGCTTCGGTATAATCTCCGGTTATACCTCTAAAGCAAAGAATACCGGAAGCCTCCTGCCGCCGATCTATGAGCAGTTCGCGAAAACATGGGGCAGCAGCAGCTCTTATTTCAAGGAGAACACGCCATGGGATTTCGGCAGCTTTGTACCCGAATACATAGTTATCAATCTCGGTACGAATGACTATTCGTACACGGGCGGCAAAAAGGACAGGAAGGAAGAATTCACAGAGGGCTACACAGAATTCCTCAAACAGGTAAGAAAGAATAATCCCGATTCATTCATTATCTGCTCGCTCGGTATCATGGGAGCAAACCTGTATTCGTCTATCGAGAAGGCTGTCGCGGCTTATACCGAGGAGACCGGTGACACCAACCTGACTACATTCCGTTTCGACCAGCAGAACGGCGACAAGAACGGCATAGCCGCAGACTGGCACCCGGCGGAGGGCTCGCATCAGGACGCCGCCGAGGCACTTTCGGAATATATAAAGTCTCTGGAAAGCGGCGAAACGGCAAAAAACGCAGCATAATAAAAAATCTCCTATGGCAGCACACCATAGGAGATTTTCAGTTATTTCAGCACAGCTACCGTGACTCCGGACTCCCCTTCCCCGTATTCTCCGAGGCGGTAGCTTTTTACGTTCTTATGCTTGCGCAGGAATTCATGTACAGCCGCGCGCAGAGCTCCGGTGCCTTTGCCGTGTATTATGGTTATCGTTTCAATTCCGCTGAGCAGGCAGGAGTCGATAAACCTGTCCACTTCAAGTATGCCTTCGTCAGTCATCATTCCGCGGATATCGAGCTCCATACTGCTCTTGCGGTTCATATTCGACTGGAGAGACTTCTTAACGCCGCCGCTCTTTTTCTTCTTTGAAACCGGCTCGTCAAGGATAAGCTCAAGATTATCGAGCTTGGTCTTGGTCTTTATCATGCCCATCTGCACGGTGCAGTTTCCTGCCGCGTCAGGCAGAGAAACGACCGTACCCTGTGTGCCGACGTCCATGAAGCGCACTGTATCACCGACCCGCAGTTCCCGCGGCAGTACATATTTCGTCTTTTTCTTCTGCGTTACGGGATTTGCCTTGTCATACAGATCGTCAAGAGTGTTGTTGACCTTTGATTTTGACGATTTGACCATTTCGGAGAAATCTTTCTTGTCCTTTGCTTTTTTCAGCTCGTCAAGCTCGTTCATCAGCTTTTCGGCACCGAAGCGCGTCTGCTCGATTATGCTTGCCGCGCGGTCACGGGCTTTCTGCATCTCAGTCTCTTTGCGGTCTTCAAGCTCTGCCTTTTCCTTGTCGAGTTCCTCGGTGATCAGCCGCGCGTCACGCGCGTCCTGTTCGGCCTGAGCGCGGAGCTTATCAAGCTCGAACTGCGTTTTCTCGAGGTTTTCGATGACGGTCTCAAAGCGCTTGTTCTCGTCAGTGACCAGCAGTCTGGCCTCGTCTATTATATCGTCGGTGAGTCCGAGTTTTTTTGCTATGGCGAATGCGTTCGATTTTCCCGGAACGCCTGTTATGAGCCTGTATGTCGGCTGTAAGGTGTTCACGTCAAACTCACAGCTCGCGTTCTCGACACCGTCCTGCTCTACCGCGTAAAGCTTGACTTCCTGATAATGGGTGGTCGCCATTACGCGGGAATTCTTTTTACGCAGATGATCGAGGATAGAGACCGCAAGCGCCGCTCCTTCGATAGGGTCTGTACCGGAGCCGAGTTCGTCGAGCAGCACCAGCGAACGCTCGTTGGCTGCTTTAATGATACGAACGATATTGGTCATGTGTGACGAGAATGTGGAAAGGCTCTGCTCGATACTCTGCTCATCGCCTATATCAACGAGTATCTTTGAAAAGATGCCCACAACACTGTCATCGGCTGCGGGTATCATCATTCCGCACATTGTCATAAGTGTCAGCAGACCTGCCGTTTTGAGCGAAACTGTCTTACCGCCTGTGTTCGGTCCCGTGATTATCAGACTTGTGTATGTTTCCCCGAGAACTATCGTGGTGGGTACTACTGTATTCTTGTCGATAAGCGGGTGACGTGCCTTGTTCAGCTTTAATACGGGCTGCTCGGTGATGTTCGGTGTTACGGCTTTCATTTTCGCCCCGAGGTTTGATCTGGCGAAATACGCTTCAAGCTTTGTGATGCACTCGATGTTCTGTATCAGCGATTCGGCAAACATACCGACCTGCTCGGACATATCCTTTATTATGCGCTCGGTCTCCGCGAACTCCTCGCTTTTGAGTATTCGTATCTCATTGTTTGCCTCGACCACGCTCATAGGCTCGATAAACAGTGTTGAGCCGGTCGCGGAGGTATCATGCACAAGGCCGCTGACCTGACTTTTATGTTCGGTCTTTACGGGAACGACATAACGTCCGTCACGCTGGGTGACTATCGCGTCCTGAAGATATTTCTGCATTGTTTTGCTTCTGATAATGGAATCGAGCTGTTCCTTTATCTTCATTCCCTGACGCACTATCGCTTTTCTGATACGGGCAAGCTCGGCGCTCGCTCCGTCCGACAGTTCATTTTCCGAGATTATGGAATTTGCTATCGTGTTTTCAAGCGTTTTGTTGGGAGTAATAAGCGCGAAATACTCATGAAGCGAGTTTTCCGAACCGCCGCCCTGCTCATACCATGCCGCAAGGCCGTCTGCTTCGCGCAGAACAAGCCCGATATCGAGCAGCTCGCGCAGCGAAAGAGACGCACCCTGCGAAGCTCTTCTGGCGGAAAATGTAACGTCTTTGATATTATAGAAGCGCGGGGTCCCGTACTTGCTTGAAAGTACGAACGCGTCATCTGTCTTTTTCAGTTCTCTGCGCACTGTTTCAATATCGAAAGAAGGCTCGGTCTTTGCGAGCCTTTCCTTTGCTATATCGCTCCAGCCTTCATTGCAGAGCATTTCAATTATCTTGTCAAGCTCTAATTTCCTGTATTTTATATTCATTATAATATTCCTTCACAGTTTTATTGATTTGTAATAATCAAGGCTTTTGAAACTGCGGTCGAGCTGTTTCAGAAGGTATTTTTCCGTTATGCCCGAAAGCTCCGATATCACGTCCGCGCCGGCTTCAAGCTTGTATATCCTGTCTACCGGAGAATAAACGATATATCGCAGAGCATACAGGATATCCGCAGTTATGGGAATAATATCGCTGCCGGAAACGGTCTGCTCTTTTATGCAGTCTCCGCATATTATCCCGGGATCGTCATAATCAAAGTACATCTTATCGCTTTCATAGTCGGCACATTCCCGGCAGGCGCGAAGATCCGGAGCAAACCCGAGCAGCACCGAAACATACATCTCAAATACGGCTTTTATTAGCTCAGGCGGTCTGCGTTTCTTGTCAAGCTCATAAAGCGTTATGGCCATAAATCTTAAATGACCGTCAGCTTCCTGCTCGGAGGCCGAGGAGTATTTCATGACATCGGCAAAATAAGCGGCAAGCGACAGATACTCAATGTCGCCCGAGATGCCGAGAAAATTGTATTTTGGTTCTGCGCTGTTAAGGGTATAGCGTGTCCCGGTCTTGGAAAAACAGAATTTTGAATATGTGAACAAAGCGGTCGAGCCGGCATTCTTGCTCGTCAGCTTCTTCACACCGTGAGCTGTCGCTTCGATAACGCCGTACTCATCGGTAAGCACATCTATAAAACAACTTGTCTCTCCGACCGAACGCCGCCCGATCACTATCCCCTCAACGGTAACAAGCATTGACTGTTCCTTTCAGACGTATATCACTCAAATTTCAGCCCGAGGTCGAGGATAGCGGCTTCATTGTTGCGCCAGTCTTCCCTGACCTTGACCCACAGCTTCATATTTACCTTCTGCCCGAAGTATTCTTCCATTTCCTCGCGGGCAAGACCGCCGATCTTTTTCAGCATCGAGCCGCCTTTTCCGATAATCATGCCCTTGTGGGACTGCTTCTCGCAGATTATGACTATGCCGATATCGACAATATCCTCGCCTTTGTTCGTTTTGGAAAATTCCATGGATTCGATCTGTACGGCAATACCGTGCGGTATCTCATCAAACAGACTGTTCAGGAGCTTTTCGCGTATTATTTCGGAGAGCCATATCTTCTCCGGCTGGTCTGTCGGCAGATCATCGTCAAAGAAATGCGGGGATTCCACAGCAAATTTTTCGACGAGCGGTATGATAAGGTCAGTGTTATCTTTTTTCAGTACGCTTATCGGTATTATTTCCGTGAAATCATACATCTGTGAATAGCTGCTGATTATCCCGAGCAGGTCTTCCTTGTTCTTTATAAGATCGACTTTGTTTATCAGCAGTATTACGGTGCTCTTTTTCGCCTTAAAGTCCGCTATCAACTTTTCTTCATAAGCGGCGGGCTTTTTTGTCGCGTCAACGACCAGCAGCGATACCTCAACATCGGCTATGCTGTTGTCTATCGCTTTTATCATCTGTTCAGACAGCTTTGTGCGCGGCTTGTGCATACCGGGAGTATCTATAAAAACAAACTGTGTTTCTCCCTTGGTGAGAACTCCGTTTATACGCGTGCGCGTGGTCTGCGGCTTCGGGCTTACGATAGCGACCTTCTCGCCTACAAGAAGATTGGTCAGCGACGATTTACCCGCATTGGGCCTGCCTGTGACCGCAACAAAAACCGATTTAGTCATTGTTTATGTTTCCTTTTCTTTTATTTCCGAGTTTTCTTGGTTTTGCTTTCATTATGAACCATACCGAGAGTACAAAGGATAACAGGAGCAGAGCGAGTTTGATAATATCCGAGGTGAAAAAACCTATGAGCTTCCCGATAATCTCAATATCCCAGAACATAAATATCCCGACCGCTATTGCTCCGATAGTTGTGAACAGAACAGCTCCGGCGGCAATATCCTTCCCTATCATCGCGTATACGTTGTACTGCGGAGAGACCTTATCAATGACTACCTCGACGGAGGTGTTCACGATCTCCATTGAAATGACCGCAGCACAGGTGAGTATAAGTACGGCGTAATCGGTGCGGTCAAAGTCATAGAAAACCGAGAAGAACATCACATATAACGTAGCGATCAGATGAATGCGAAGATGCCTTTCGTGCCTGAGACAGAACGCTATTCCGCGTCCGGCAAGATAAAAGCTCCTGAAAGCGGCTGTCAGTCTGTTCATCAGCGTACAAGCCCCATTGCGTCAAGCACTATATCCTGCTTGCCGAACATTATCTTTTCCTCTTCTTCGCTTCTCTCGTGGTCGTAGCCGAGAAGATGAAGCATGGAATGAACGGTCAGGAACGCGACCTCACGTTCAAAGCTGTGGCCGTACTCTTCCGACTGTGCTATCGCCTTCTCAAGCGATATGACTATGTCACCGAGATTGTAGCAGCCGGTCTCGGGGTCTACCGTAAAGCTCTC
>CAMVBT010000039.1 GCA_947165805.1 uncultured Clostridia bacterium | reverse complement strand
ATAGCGAATGATCACGACGAGCTGCACGAGATAGCTACGAACGGACTCCGGCTTTCTCCTATACATCAGATACTTGTGGAAAAGTGCATAGCCGGCTGGAAAGAGATAGAATTTGAGGTAATACGCGACGCAAAGGGCAACGTCATTACCGTGTGCTCCATGGAGAACTTCGATCCCGTAGGCGTCCACACAGGCGACAGCATAGTTATCGCACCCGCGGTGACTCTCGCCGATAAGGAATATCAAATGCTGCGCACGGCTGCGCTGAACATAATACAGGCGCTCAAGGTCGAGGGAGGCTGCAACTGTCAGTTCGCGCTGAAGCCCGATTCCTTTGAGTATGCCGTGATCGAGGTCAATCCAAGAGTATCCCGTTCCTCGGCGCTTGCTTCAAAGGCTACGGGCTACCCGATAGCGAAGGTCGCGACCCGCATTGCGATAGGCTACACTCTCGACGAGATCGTAAATCAGGTGACGGGCAAGACCTACGCCTGCTTCGAACCGGCTCTCGACTATGTGGTCGTAAAATTCCCGAAATGGCCGTTCGACAAATTCGTATATGCCAAGAAAACGCTCGGTACGCAGATGAAGGCTACGGGCGAGATAATGGCTATCGGAACGACATTTGAGGCGGCTATGATGAAGGCTGTCCGCTCGATCGAGCTCGGGCTCGACACCATGACGAAGCCCGACTTTGAGAAGCTGACGGACGAAGAGATCGAAAAGAAGCTGTACGATATCGACACCGACAGGTCTTTCTGCGTGTTTGAAGCCCTGAAACGCGGTATCGCGGTCGATACGATACATGAAATAACGAAAATAGACAAGTGGTTTATCTGCAAGCTCAAAAACCTTGCGGAGCTTGAAAAGTGGCTCTCTGACGGCACGCTCACGCAGGATAAGTATGATACCGCGAAGAAATACTGCTACCTCGACAAGTCGATAGAGCGCATTTCCGGGCAGTCGATAGACGCCTGCGGCATAAAGCGCAGAAAGGCCGTTTACAAAATGGTCGATACCTGCGCAGCCGAATTCTCCGCGGAGACCCCGTATTTTTACAGCACCTATGACGATGAGAACGAGGCGGAGGAGTTCATAGAGGAACATTCCACCGGCAGGAAAAAGGTCATAGTTTTCGGCTCCGGTCCGATACGCATAGGACAGGGAATTGAGTTCGACTACTGCTCTGTTCATTGTGTGTGGGCGCTTAAGGAAATGGGCTATGAGACCGTTATCTGCAACAATAACCCCGAGACCGTTTCAACGGACTTCGACACGGGCGACAGACTGTATTTCGACCCGCTTACCCCCGAGGACGTTGATTCTCTGATAGCCACCGAAAAGCCCGACGGAGTTGTGGTGCAGTTCGGAGGTCAGACGGCTATAAAGCTTACCAAGCACCTGAAAGAGATCGGCGCGAATATCCTCGGCACATCTGCAGAGAGCATAGACGCCGCGGAGGACAGAGAGCTGTTCGACGAGCTGCTTGAAAAGTGCGGCATACCTCGCCCGAAAGGACATACAGTATTTACCGCGGAGGAGGCTCTTAAGGCTGCGAACGAGCTCGGTTATCCCGTGCTCCTGCGTCCTTCGTATGTTCTCGGCGGACAGAATATGATAATCGCGCACTGTGACAGCGACGTTACCGAGTATATGGAGATCATAACATCTCACAAGCTCGAAAACCCCGTACTCATAGACAAATATCTCATGGGAACCGAGGTAGAGGTCGACGCTATCTGCGACGGCACCG
This sequence comes from uncultured Clostridia bacterium, assembly GCA_947165805.1. Taxonomy (GTDB): domain Bacteria; phylum Bacillota; class Clostridia; order Oscillospirales; family Ruminococcaceae; genus Ruminiclostridium_E. The sequence goes on along the minus strand of CAMVBT010000039.1, from coordinate 10,603 downwards.
ACTTCCTTATCCCCGGTATCATGGAGCATATCGAGCGCGCAGGCGTCCATTCCGGCGACAGTATCTCCGTATATCCCGCACAGACCCTCACCGACAGAGTCAAGCGCGTCATAACCGCCTACACCGAGCGTCTTGCGAAATCTCTGAACGTCATCGGACTTGTTAACATACAGTACGTCGTATATAACAACGAGGTCTACGTTATCGAGGTAAATCCTCGCTCCTCGCGCACAGTCCCGTACATTTCCAAGGTAACGGGCGTGCAGATGGTCGATATCGCGACAAAGATAATGATGGGACATACCCTTAAGGAGCAGGGCTTCTCGTCCGGACTGTACCCCGTAGGCGACTATGTGGCGGTAAAGGTCCCGGTATTCAGCTTTGAGAAGCTGCACGACGTCGATACCCAGCTCGGTCCGGAGATGAAATCCACCGGAGAGTGCCTCGGCATAGCGCACAGCTTTGAGAGTGCGCTGTTCAAGGGGCTTATCGCCGCGGGCTTTAAGATGTACGACAAGGGCGGCGTGCTGTTCTCCGTCCGCAACGAGGACAAGCCCGAGATAATCGAGATAGCCAGCCGCTTCGAGCAGCTCGGTTTCGATATCTACGCTACCAGCGGAACGGCTTCCACGCTTATCCGCAATATGATAGCCACGAACTTTACATACCGTGTAAGTGAACATAATGAGCCGAATATAATGTCACTGCTCGAAAGCGGCGATATAAACTACGTTATCTCGACCTCTGAGACGGGACGCTCTCCCGCCCGCGACAGCGTCAAGATGCGCCGCAAGGCAGTCGAGCGCTCTATCGCGTGTCTTACATCGGTGGATACCGCTGAGGCGCTTGTAAAGTGCATCGAGATGAAAAAGAGCATCGATGATGTTGAAATGGTGGACATCACGAAAATTTGAGGAGCCATGGAATGAAGATCGGCGAATACACGTTTAAACGAAGATACACCCTCGCGCAGATAATCGTTGATATCATATCCGCAGTCGTCCTGCTCGGATTTCTGCTTATAGTGAGCGCTCATATCGAGTGGGCTCAGTGGTTCGACAGGCAGAACAGGACAGACTATGTGCTGCACAAGGAATGGTATCCGATGATAATATGGATAGTTCTCGGTGCCGTGGTAATGGGGCTGTCGTTCTTCCTGATGTTCAGAAAAAAGAAGCAGCCGAAAAAGCTGTGTATCACGGAGAATAACGTCGTGAAATACGACAACGCACTCAACACGGGTATTGCTCTTGTTCGCCTTATGGTACTGCTTCTTCTCTGGAACGTCTGCTCCGTACACAGCGATTTTATCCTGTGGGGGCAGTCGGAGATCAACTACCTTACCTATGTGATCGGTTTGCTCATAATCGTCGGCATAGTGATACTGACGAAGATGAGGGCAGACGCGCTGAGCGAGACCGAGAAGAAGGCCGGAGCCGCCGAAAAGAAGTACATCGTTGAAGATTGAGAGGATAGTATATGTCTTACAGATGCGGAGAATATAAACTCATCAGTAAAACTGCGCTGGCGGAGAATATATATTCGTTCACGATAGAGTGTCCCGAGGCCGCGGAGCTCGCGCAGTGCGGGCAGTTCGTCCATATACTCGCTCCGGGGTTCACGCTGCGCCGCCCGATCTCTATATGTGAGATCGACCGAAAGGCCGGAACTCTGCGGGTCGTATTTCTCGTTAAAGGCGAGGGAACAAAAGCCATATCGAGGATAAACGAGGGTGAATACGTTGATATGATAGCCCCGCTCGGAAACGGCTATTCCGTATCGTCAGTACCCGCGGGAGGCAGAGTGATCGTTGTCGGGGGAGGTATCGGTGTGCCGCCGCTTCTCCAGACGGCAAAACAATTCGATAATGTTACTGCGGTGCTTGGTTTCCGCAGCTACGGTAATATAATACTCGCAGACGAGTTCGGGAAAGTCTGCCGTGATGTTATGATCTGCACCGACGACGGAAGCGTCGGCGAAAAGGCGATAGTTACGGTCCCGCTGAAACGCGAGCTTGAAAAGGGAGACGCCGCGGCGGTGTTTGCCTGCGGACCGACAAGAATGCTGAACGCCGTTGCCGATATGGCGAAGGAGTACGGCGTATTCTGTGAGGTCTCGCTGGAGGAACGCATGGGCTGTGGAGTCGGAGCCTGTGTGGGCTGCGTCGCGAGGATAAGCAGGAACGGGGAAGAGAAGCTGCTCCGTGTATGTAAGGACGGCCCCGTATTCAACGCGGAGGAGGTATTGTTTTGAGCAAGGATCTTTCTGTAAAGGTAGCGGGAGTGACATTCCCGAATCCCGTGATAGCCGCTTCCGGAACATACGGCTTCGGAGAGGATTACGCGCCTCTGTACCCGCTGAACAGGCTTGGCGGCATTTCCTGCAAGGGGACGACTATCCGCGAAAAGGCGGGCAATCTCCCGCCGCGCATAGCCGAGACAACTGCCGGTATGCTCAATTCCGTCGGCCTCCAGAACCCCGGAGTAGATGTGTTCATAAACAAGTATCTGCCTGAACTGAAAAAGACCGGCAATGTGATAATTGCAAATCTCGCGGGGGCGACGATAGAGGACTACACGGCGGCTGCCGCGAAGCTCGAGGCTACCGATGTCGATATGATCGAGCTGAATATCTCCTGCCCGAACGTAAAGCAGGGCGGCGCTACATGGGGGACTACCTGCGAGGGAGCCGCGTCGGTTACAAGAGCCGTCCGCGCTGTGACTAAAAAGCCTGTCATGGTAAAGCTGACACCTAATGTGACGAATATAACCGAGATAGCAAAGGCCGTCGAATCCGAGGGCGCGGACTGCATCTCGCTGATAAACACGCTCCTCGGAATGAGGATAGACATAAAGACCCGCAGACCCGTTCTCCACAACAACGTCGGCGGATTTTCCGGCCCCGCGATATTCCCGGTAGCCGTGCGTATGGTATGGCAGGTCGCGAACGCTGTAAACGTCGATGTCGTCGGTATGGGCGGCATAACCACCGCAGAGGACGCGTTAGAAATGATGATGGCGGGCGCGAAGGCTGTACAGATGGGAACCGCGATATTTACAGACCCATTTGCTCCGCTCAAAGTGATCGACGGGCTTGAAAAGTATATGGAAGACAACGGCATAGACAATCTCTCGGATATCGTCGGGACCGTTAAGCCGTGGTGATTTGTCATCAGGCTCATGATCTATCCGCTTAACTGTGAAATTATAAAATAACTGTACCGGAGAATAGTATGGCGTTTGATTACAAAAAGGAATACAGGGAATTCTATCTGCCGAAGGACAAGCCCGTTATTGTCACGGTACCGGCGATGAACTTCGTCGCTGTACGCGGCAAAGGTGATCCGAACGAGCCTGACGGCGAATACAAACGCGCCATGGAGATACTGTACGGTGTTTCTTATATGATAAAAATGAGCAAAAAGGGAGATCACCGGATAGACGGCTATTTTGATTTTGTAGTGCCTCCGCTCGAAGGTCTGTGGCAGCAGGAGGGAATTGCCGGCATGGACTATTCCCGCAAGGATAAGCTCGAGTGGATCTCGATGATAAGACTGCCCGATTTTGTAACGAAGGCTGACTTCGACTGGGCGGTAAATGAGACGTCGGCGAAGAAGAAAAGTGATTTTTCCGCTGCGGAGTTTTTTACCTACGATGAGAGGCTGTGTGTGCAGTGTATGCACATTGGCTCATACGATGACGAGCCTGCGACCGTTGAAAAAATGAATGAGTTCATCGGAGCGCAGGGCTTTGAGACCGATATAGGAGAAACACGCCGGCATCATGAGATATATCTCGGCGACCCGCGGAAAACGGCCGCGGAAAAGCTGAAAACGGTAATAAGGATACCGATAGCAAGAAAAAAACATTGAGGTGATAGGTTTGTCCGAAAATAAAATGACAGTCGCAAAGGCAATGGTCGAATGTCTCAAAGCCGAGGGTGTTAAGCACGTCTTCGGTTATCCCGGCGCGGCTATCTGTCCTTTTTATGACGAGCTTATCTCGTCCGGGATCGAACATATACTTGTGCGCCATGAGGTCAACGGCGGCCACGCGGCCAGCGGATACGCGCGCATGACCGGAAAGGCGGGCGTCTGTATAGCCACTTCCGGCCCCGGCGCCCTGAACCTTATCACGGCGATAGGCACAGCCTATATGGACAGTATCCCGATAGTTGTGATAACCGGTCAGGTCAATTCCGACCAGATAGGCAGAGATGTCTTTCAGGAGGCCGATATCACCGGAGCTTCGGAGCCATTTGTAAAGCACAGCTACATGGTCAAGGATCCGTCCGTTATATGTGATGTGATAAAGAAAGCCTTTTATATCGCGGAGAGCGGACGTCCCGGACCCGTACTGATAGACGTTCCCATGGATGTACAGCTTATGGAGTGCGATTTCGATTATCCCGAAAAGGTCGAGATACGCTCCTACAAGCCCACCACAGAGGGAAACAAGCTCCAGATTAAGCGCGTCGCCGACTCGATACTCAAGGCTGAAAAGCCCCTGATATGTGCGGGAGGCGGAGTTTTCCTTTCAGACGCGAAGGCAGAACTGAAAGAGCTTGCGCACAGGTGCGATATCCCTGTCGTCAATACGATGATGGGACTCAGCAATCTCGATATGTCCGACGAGCATTTCTTCGGAATGCTGGGAATGTACGGCGTAAAGGCGGCAAATCACGCTGTAAGGAACTGCGACCTTCTCATACTGCTCGGCGCGAGAATGGGCGACAGAGCCATAGTTGCCATGGACGGACTTGAGAATGTGGAGATTATCCACATCGACGTAGACCCCGCCGAGATCGGCAAGAACGTGAACGTCACAACACCGGTCGTCGGTGATATAAAGGTGATCTTAAAGAGGCTGCTTGAAACTGTGAAGGACGAAAAGCACACCGAGTGGATGAACGAGCTGAAAGCCGTGAAGTGTGAAACAAAGCCCGTTCCGGCCGCTAAACCCGGCACAGTGAACCCGAAGCTGTTCATATGCGAGCTGAACAGGCAGCTCGAAAAAGACGCGGTGGTAGTCTCCGATGTAGGCTCGAACCAGATATGGACTGCAAACAACATTTACCTGACCGAGGGAAGATTCCTGACCGCGGGGGGTATGGGAACTATGGGATATTCGCTGCCGGCGGCTATCGGCGCGAAGAAAGCCTGTCCCGACCGGCAGGTAGTGGTGTTATGCGGCGACGGCAGCTTACAGATGCAGTTCATGGAGCTTGCCACGGTGATGCAGCATGACATCGATATCAAAGTGATCGTGTTCGTCAACACAAGTCTCGGTATGGTACGCGAGTTTCAGGACAAGTTATACAGCAGAGAGATAGCCGTTGATCTTACAGGAAGCCCGGACTTTGATAAAATAGCGCAGGCTTACGGCATAAAGGCGGAGACCGTTACCGACATTTCGCAGGCGGAGTCGGCGATACACAATATGCTCTCGTCCGGGAAGCCTTATCTCCTGCAGGTAATAGTCGATAAAGAGGAAAATTCGATAATATGAAACATACAATATCCATATTGGTAGAAAATCACGCGGGCGTACTCGCGAGAGTCGCGGGTCTGTTCGCACGCAGAGCGTACAATATTGACAGCCTCGCGGTAGGTGTCACTGCCGACGAGAACGTTTCGCGCATCACGATAGTCGCGGACGGCGATGATTACACGCTCGAGCAGATATTAAAGCAGCTCAACAAGCTGATAGATGTTATCAAGGTCCGCGCGGTGAATGAGAATGAGCTGCTTACGCGTGAGCTTGTTCTTGTCAAGGTGAACTGCACGCCCGCGCAGCGCTCGGAGCTGATATCCATAGCGAAGATCACCGAAGCGAAGATATCGGATATCTCCGTCAATTCGATAACTCTCGAATTATCCGATTACAGTGCCAAGATAAAGAATTTCGAGGAGCTGCTCCGTCCTTACGGCATCAAGGAGATCGTAAGAACGGGAACCATAGCGATCCAGCGCGGAAGTGCTTCATTGACAATATAAAATAGAAAAGGATGTAATAAAAAATGGCAAAACTGTATCATGAAACGGACTGTAATCTGTCCGTTCTTGACGGCAAGACCGTCGCGGTAATAGGCTACGGCAGTCAGGGTCACGCACACGCGCTCAACCTCAAGGACAGCGGCGTAAAGGTCATCATCGGTCTTTACGAGGGAAGCAAGTCGTGGAAGAAGGCAGAAGAAGCCGGCTTTGAAGTTTACACCGCTTTTGAGGCCGCAAAGAGAGCCGACATCATCATGATACTCATCAATGATGAAAAGCAGGCTGCTCTCTATGAGGAAAGCATCAAGCCGAACCTCACCGCGGGCAAGGTGCTCATGTTTGCGCACGGCTTCAATATCCACTTCGGTCAGATAGTACCTCCGGCAGATGTCGATGTTATCATGATAGCTCCCAAGGGACCGGGTCACACGGTTCGCTCCGAGTTCACTATCGGCAGAGGAGTTCCTTGCCTTATCGCCGTACATCAGGACGTTTCCGGCAGAGCCACCGATATCGGTCTTGCTTATGCCGCAGGTATCGGCGGTGCGAGAGCGGGCGTTCTTGAAACAACATTCAAAATGGAGACAGAAACAGACCTTTTCGGTGAGCAGTGCGTTCTCTGCGGCGGTGTTACCGCTCTGATGAAGGCAGGCTTCGAGACACTCGTTGAGGCAGGCTATGATCCGCAGAACGCTTACTTCGAGTGCATACACGAGATGAAGCTGATAGTTGACCTTATCTACAAGGGCGGCTTCAAGATGATGAGATACTCCATTTCCGATACAGCGGAGTTCGGTGACTATGAGACCGGCAAACGCCTCATCACAGACGAGACAAAGAAGGAAATGAAGAAAGTCCTCTCCGAGATACAGGACGGCACATTCGCGCGCAACTGGATCATGGAGAACAAGATGGGCCGTGCTCATTTCAACGCGTGCAGACGCATACAGGGCGAGCACCAGCTCGAAAAAGTAGGTGCCGAGATCCGCAAGCTCTATTCGTGGAACGAGGAAGACAATAAGGACTAAAGAACTGACGGCGGACACGAATGTCCGCCGTTGTTTTATGATATTATGAATATTGACAGATCAAAACTACATAAGGTCTATCGGTATATCCTTGACTGGTTCTATCCGAATCGCTGTCCGATATGCAGGAATTATATAGGCTGGAACAATGACTTCTGCCCGGAGTGCGCGGACAGCATGACAGTATATGAGGGAACAGCGGATATACCTTTTGTTGACAGATTTACGGCGTACTGCGTTTATGATAAGAATATATCGCCGGTCATACTTCGTTTCAAGCGCACCGACCGCGGCAACAGCTATTATGCCTTTGCGTACCGCATCAGAATGGCGCTGAAAAGCTCCGGTATGCCGGAGGACATAGACTGTATAGTCCCGATACCTATGTCAAAGAAGAAACTGAAAGAGCGCGGCTACAATCAGGCGGAGCTTATGGCGAAGGAACTGCGCTATATGATAGGAGTACCCTATGCGAATGTGCTTATAAAAATACGCGACACCGCGGCGCAGAAGTCACTCGGCAGGGAAGAGCGCTCGAAAAATCTGAAGGACGCGTTTGCATCAGATCCGAAGTACGGAAGCATCAATGGTAAGACATTCCTGCTCATCGACGATGTATGCACGACCGGGAGCACCTTTGCCGAAGCAGCGCGTGTCCTGAAAGAAAACGGTGCCGCGAAGGTGTACGCCGCTTCCTTTGCAAAGACTCCGAACAAACACAGCAGTCCTCCGGACGATATACCGGAGGCGGAATATGAGGATGAGATAAGCGATACCGATTTTGTTTCAAAATATTTATAACATATATTCAGTCAAGCGTATAAAAATTTTTTAAAAAATTTTTATAAAACCTATTGACAAAATAGTAAAAGCGTGCTACAATGTATATATCCTACTAATTAGATATGAGAAGGAGACAATATGCAGAACACGTTTGAAAAACTCGTAAGAGCGAATTTCCGTTTCGGACGAATGTGCCGATGTTGTTTATAAGGCGTAAGAAACAATAAAACACATTACAACAAAACAACATCTTCACAAAACGAAAGGAAATAAATATTATGTCGAACTATAAATTTGAAACCTTACAGCTCCATGTAGGACAGGAACAGCCCGACCCCGCCTCCGACGCAAGAGCGGTGCCGATCTACGCGACCACATCGTATGTATTCAAGAACTCCAAACACGCAGCCGACAGATTCGGACTTGCTGACGCTGGCAACATCTACGGCAGACTCACGAACTCGACACAGGACGTGTTCGAGAAGAGGATAGCCGCTCTTGAGGGCGGTGTCGCAGCACTTGCTGTAGCCTCCGGTGCCGCTGCAATAACATACACTATACAGGCTCTCGCGACCGCAGGTGAGCACATCGTAGCGCAGAAGACCATTTACGGCGGTTCGTACAATCTTCTTGCACATACACTGCCTCTGTACGGTATAAAGACCACATTCGTTGACGCGCATGACCTTGCGGAAGTAGAGAATGCCATTCAGGACAACACAAAGGCTATCTATCTTGAGACTCTCGGCAATCCGAACAGCGACATACCGGATATCGACGCTATTGCGGAGATAGCTCACAAGCACGGCTTACCTCTCGTCATAGACAACACATTCGGTACTCCGTTCCTTATCCGTCCCATAGAGCACGGCGCGGATATCGTGGTTCATTCCGCTACTAAGTTCATCGGCGGTCACGGAACGACCCTCGGCGGCGTTATCGTTGATTCCGGCAAGTTCGATTGGAAGGCAAGCGGAAAATATGCTCCGATAGCAGCCCCGAACCCCAGCTACCACGGTATTTCCTTTGCGGACGCGGTAGGTCCCGCTGCATTCGTTACATATATCAGAGCAATACTGCTCCGCGATGAGGGCGCGACAATATCTCCGTTTGCGGCGTTCCTGCTGCTGCAGGGTACGGAAACTCTGTCCCTGCGTCTCGAAAGACACGCCGAGAACACGAAGAAGGTAGTAGAATTCCTCTCGAAGCACCCGAAAGTAGCAAAGGTAAATCACCCGTCGCTGCCCGATCATCCCGACCACGCGCTCTATCAGAGATATTTCCCGAACGGCGGCGGAAGCATCTTCACATTTGAGATCAAGGGCGGTCAGGCCGAGGCGCACAGATTTATCGACAATCTTGAGATATTCTCACTTCTTGCGAATGTTGCCGATGTCAAATCGCTTGTTATCCACCCCGCGACAACAACTCACTCACAGCTTACGGAGCAGGAGCTCGCGGATCAGGGAATAACTCAGGCTACTATCCGTCTTTCGATAGGCACAGAGCACATCGACGATATAATCGCCGATCTCGAAAAGGGCTTTGCTGCGATCTGACCGGAAAAAACAACCAACGTCCTCGTGTAAACGGGGACGTTTTTTTGGTATTGACATTTTCCGATAATATGATATAATATCTCACATATAACGTTTACATCAAGAGGAATCATATAATGTCCGGATATACAAGATCAATGACAGAGGGCAGCGAATTCGGGAATATAGTCCGGTTCACTCTTCCGCTGCTGCTCGGAAATCTCTTTCCGCAGTTGTACCACATCGTGGATTCGGTGATAGTGGGGCAGTATCTCGGCAGCTCGGCGCTTGCGGCTGTGGGCGCTACAGGCTCTGTCACGTTTTTCTTCTATGCGTTCTGTATCGGAATATCCCTCGGCGCCGGTATTATTATATCACAGCACTTCGGGGCGGGGAATGAGAACGAGGTAAAGAGATACATAGCCAATTCCGCTTATGTAATAGGAGCGTTCGGCGTGGTTCTTTCGCTTCTTGCCGTGGTTTTTGCGCCTGCGGTCCTGCGGCTTCTCGAGACTCCGGACACGATATTTGAAACATCGGTCGGTTATATGCGCATAGCCTGCGCAGGCACGGTAGCCGTAGCTGCCTACAACTGGATAAACTCGGTCATGCGCTCTCTCGGGAACTCAAAGATACCGCTGATTTTCCTTATTATAGCAAGCATTCTCAACGTTGGCCTCGATCTGCTATTTGTTATGGGATTCGGTATGGGTGTTAACGGAGCAGCGCTTGCGACGATAATTGCGCAGGGCGTATCTGCTCTGAGCTGTATCATCTTCGCTGCCGCCAAATTCCCTCAGTTCAGATTTGACCGCGAGACCGCTTGTTTTAACAGGAAAGCCGCTTTAAACTGCATATCCAAAGGCGTTCCGATAGCTGTACAGAATGCGTTCATTTCAATCTCTATGATATATCTCCAGAGAACGGCAAATCTGTTCGGAGATACTGTAATAGCGTCATATACAGCGACAATGCGTGTCGAACAGCTTATACAGCAGCCCTTCGCGTCGCTCGGAGCCGCGCTTTCGACCTTCGTAGGTCAAAATCTCGGCGCCGGGAAGCTCGACAGATGTATAAAGGGTTACCGCCGCTCGATGACGGCAATGGCTGTTTTCTCGGGAGTGATGCTTGTTCTGTTCATACTGCTGAGTGAGAGGATCATAAACATTTTCGTTGACGACGCGGAAGTTATAAACATAGGCGGTACGGCGCTAAAGCTCTCCGCCTGCTTCTATCTGTTTCTCGGCACTATTCATACC
>CAMVBT010000038.1 GCA_947165805.1 uncultured Clostridia bacterium | reverse complement strand
TATCGGGGAAATCCTGAATGAAGCCGTCAGCCTGCGCGAGCCTGCACGCTTCGATCATTTCCTCCTCGGTGGCATTCGGGTTGCCCCATTCGAGATTGTCCTTTATTGTGCCGGAGAAGAGGGTGTTCTTCTGTAGCACCATAGCCACAGCGTCGCGCAGGGTCTCTATGTCGTACTCGCGCACGTCCCTGCCGCCGACGAGGACGCTGCCCTCGGTTACGTCGTACAGGCGCGGTATCAGCTGCACGAGCGTAGATTTGGACGAGCCGGTGCCGCCGATTATGCCGACGGTCTCGCCGGACTTTATCCTTATGTTGATATCTTTCAGCGCGTAGTTGCCGCTCTCCTTCTTATAGGCGAACGACACGTTCCGGAACTCGACAGACCCGTCCTTTACATCGCCCGCGGAAGCCCCGTCGGGAGACCTGATGTCGCTTTCCTCGTCAAGCACCTCGCAGATACGCTCGGCTGAGGCGCGTGACATTGTGACCATGACGAATATCATCGACAGCATCATCATGTTCATGAGTATCTGCATCGCGTAGGTTATCATGCTCATCAGCTCGCCGGTCGTGAGGGAGCCGTCGATGACGATGAGGTTCGCGCCGACCCACGATATGGCTATCATTCCGCCGTAAGCGCAGAGCTGCATCAGCGGGTTGTTGAACGCCAGCACCTTTTCCGCGAACGAGAAGTCCTTGTATATATCGCCCGAGATGTTCTTGAACTTCTTTACCTCGAATTCCTCGCGGACGAACGCCTTGACGACACGCATACCGCTGACGTTCTCCTGAACGACGTTATTGAGATCGTCATAGCGCTTGAAGACCCTCTCGAATACCGGGTGAGCGTTCTTCATTATCAGCACCATACCGAGCGCGAGTATCGGTATCACCGCGATGAATATAAACGAGAGCTGAGCGTTTATCACGAACGCCATTATAAGCGAGAATATCAGCATAATGGGCGCTCTCACCGCGATGCGCAGTATCATCTGGTACGCATCCTGAACGCGCGTAACGTCTGTGGTGAGGCGCGTAACAAGGCTCGCTGTCGAGAACTTGTCGATATTCGAGAACGAAAAGTCCTGTATCTTATAGAACATATCCTTGCGCAGGTTGCGGGCAAAGCCCATGGCAGCCTTAGCTCCGGTCTTCGCGCCGGCGAAGCCCGCCCCCAGCGACAGCAGGCAGCATACCACCAGCAGCGCGCCTATTATGAGTATATGATCCATGTCGCCGTTGCCGCCGTTGCCGTTTATGCCGTTATCGACGAGCGATGCCATAAGCAGCGGTATTATGACTTCCATGATGACCTCGCCGATCATACATATCGGCGTGAGTATGGAAACGCCCTTGAACTCCCGGACGCTCCTCAAAAGCTTTTTTATCATTTTCAAGCATCAATCCTTCCGATGAACAGTCTTTCTTTCAAATATACTATCAGTTTATCAGAAAAAATTTTAAATGTCAATAACTTTCACCAATTCTTCCCGAAATGTACGATCCGCAGAAAAACCGCCCCTTTTACTCATAAAAGGAGCGGTGATCTGTTTATTCATCAGCCTTCGGACACAGCGCGGCAACCGCCGGTCACTCGTTGTCCTCGACCCATTTCGCGGCCATGAGCGGCGAGATCACGATATCGAGACCGCCCTTGTCGGAATCGAACATCACTTCGCCGAGAGCATTGGAATTGCCGCCGAGTATATCGTTTGTGAACTGTGAACGGTAGCTCAGGTGACAGAAGAGGAACTCCGGCGGGATAGTTTCCGCCTTCTTGATCTCCTCGAGCCACGTGAGCGGGGACATACCGCCTATGCTGAGGCCTGTTGTCAGCCAGCCGCCGGAAGCCGCGATATCGTTCGCGCACAGATACAGCGAAAATCTGAATGTCTTCTCGCTGTCCTTCGTGAGGACTTCCACTTCAAAGTCCTTGAGGTTGAAGCTGTTGATAACGCGGGACTCGAAGCCGCAGACGGGGCAGCAGCCGCCGTAGCCGAACAGCTTGCCGTTGACGTCCTTCGCGAAATAGTTGCGGTAGTTGCGGCTCTCCCTGAACTGCGAGGCAGCCTTGCACTTTTCACGCAGGTACTTGAATTCGTCCTTTGTGATAACGGGCATGGGCTTGAGATAGTAGGGTATCTGGTCGGGGATCACCTTGTTCGGATCCTGCGAGGTCAGATAGTGCTTGCTCAGAAGCTGCTCGTTCTTGCCGGTGATGACGTATTCAGCGATATCCGCGAACGCGGGCTTGGTGTAGTCCGTGCGCAGAGCCACATACTTCTTCGTCTTTTCGCGCATCTCGGGAGTTATTTCCTCGCCGATCTCCACGATCCTTACGATCTTGCCCGCCTCGTCAACAAGAGCTATCCTGTCGGTCTTGAGGTCGGCGGTGAAGAGCATATCCGCGCGCTCGTTGATGGTCTGCGAGGTGAGCTCGGGAGTCTCGAACATCTTCGAGAGCAGAGCGGGGTCGAATGAATATCTGCTCTTGCTGTACTCGAAGTCGAACGCTCTGCCGTTGAGCATACCGCACTTGATGAGCGTTCCCATATCGCCGATGATCTCAACGAGATCGGAGTTTGAAACGTTCGGCGGGATCATGAACTGCTTGTTGTACGCGCAGAAGCGGTAGCGCTTGTTGATATCGAGCTGGAGCGTGATCTTGCCGCCCTGCTCCTTGATCTCCTTCAGGAAGGTCATGGTGTCCTTGCCCTGTGTGAAGGAGTTGATTATCATGGATACTACTTCGTTGTAGTTCTGGTGGGTGTCGAAGCGGTGCTGGCGCTTCTGAACGGCGCGCATCGCGTTGTCGATGTTGTGGACGTCCATCTTGGACACTTCATAGCGCTGCTGCTCATCACCGTGGGAGATGTAGAACTGATAGTATTTCATTACTATCTTGTAGTCCTCATGATAGATCTCGTCGTACATCGCGAGCAGTTTTTCGAGCTCTTCGTCGTTGTGTACAATGTTATCCTTGAGGAATTCTCCCGCTACCTTCTCCGCCACGGAAGTAAATCCGGAATACAGATTGTTGTCCGAGCGGTTCGGGGAGGCCTTCGAGTCAACATAGAACGTTGTTCCGTCGTGCAGGAACTCATAGAGATAAACTCTGCCGGCAGCGGAGCTGTCCTCGTTCTCCCATTCGTAGCCGACATAGATGATCCTCTCGTCGAGATCCGCGAGGAGCTCATGCATCTCGGCAAGCTCATCCTTGATATACTTTTCGTAAGCGGTGCCGTTAACGTGCTCGAGCTGCGGGATATGCTCGACGTTGCTGAGGTAGCCGCGCTGTTTGAGCACATCGTAGTCGGTGGCTTCGGTCTCGCCGGGATATATGAGCGAGATGCTGCTCTGGAATACGGAGTTGAGGTCCTTGCCGAACTTGCTGGTCTTGATGAAGTTCTTGAAGAACTCAAACGCGTATGATTTCGGATAAAGGAAGTATCTGTCCTGGGTCTTGGGAACGAGCTGCATATCGAGCACGAAGTACTGCTTGTATGCCGCGATCATCTGTCTGAGGTCCTTTTCGATGTGCTGTGTGACCTCATTCTCACTGGAGTGCTTGATGCCCGTTCTGTGCGGTGTGATGAAGTTGTTCGGCACGCTGATGAAGAACGCGGAGAGGTGCTCGTTGATGAACGCCTCGTTCTGCTCCTTATACAGACCTGTGAGCTCGTAGGTGGAGAAGTAGTTGTACTTCTCGACGAGCAGCTTTACGATCTGTGCGCGCTTTGCGTTCGCCACGGCGTAAGGAACGAGGTAGGAATAGCCCTCGCTCTCATAGCAGAGGAAGTCGATGATGCTCTTGCCGTTCTGCATGAAGCGGATCGTCGGATTGTCGTCGCCGGGCTTCCTGTACTGCATGATCTTGTAGACGGTCTTCATCTCGTTGTCGACCGTTACGGCGATATTGAATGTGCGGTCGGTGGACTCCTCGAGGTTCTTCGGGTCGCGGATATCGAGGACTTTCTTCCTGTTGAACGCGAAGCAGAGCTCCATAAGGTTCATGTAGTCTCCCCTCTTGTCTGTGAGGGTGAGGAAGTTGTCCATTATGGTGTGGAACTCGTCGCCGCGCACCTTGAATATGATCTCGGTGCCCTTGAACTGCGTTCCGAAAAGGTCGAGCTCAAGTATCTCGAGAGTACCGTTGTTGTTCTTGATCTTGAAGCTGAAATTGTTGGATTTGAGCGAGAGCCACTCAACGTTGAGGAACACGCTCTTTGCACCGACACCGAAGCGTCCTTCACGGGTGGTCGATTTATCGACTTCGCCGCGTCCGAAGCTCAGATAGTAGAGTATCTGATCCATGGTGAAGCCGACCTCGTTGTAGGACAGGCTCACCTGATGCTGGTTGGTGCTGAAATTCATTATGACCTTGACGTCCTTGGTCTCATAGGAGCAGCCGAAGGTGTTCTGGAGCAGCTCACGGAGTATGCTCTCCTTGGGGTAGTCGTTGATGCTGAGCAGTGTATTGAACACTGTTCTGCCCTGGAAAGCCTCATTGAAGTAATCCTTGAGCGGCTCGCTGTCGGAGCTTCCGGTGAACAGCGCGTTCTGCACCTTTTTCAGCGCCGCGTCGCGGGCTTCAAAGTTGCCTTCGTCGTGCGCAACGTAGAAGTCGCCTATATACTTTTTAAGCTCGGCAGCCTTTGCTTCGCGCTCCTTGGTTTCCTGATAAGCCATCTCAGATCACCCCCTCATTGTAAGCTTTTATGAACTCGGCGTAGGAACCGCCTATACCGAAGGTCTTGTGCCAGTAAATCCAGATGTTGTAGAGCACAGCGGGCTTCAGTGTATCGGGTATCTGCGATACCGCGTCCTTGATGTACGCATACTCGTTCTTGCCCTTGACGGCCTTTTCAAGCTCTTCCCGCGCGTTTTTCAGCCCGAGGTTGAACGGGTTGCCGTCGAGGTACCCCGCGAACTGCTTGAACTCCGCGGTCTTCGATGTGCCGTAGGGGACTGTCTTTATCTCGCCGTTCCCGTCAAAGAACGAGAAGCCGGAGCGTATCTCGGTTATCTTTGCGGTTATCTTCGATGTAAGAGCCGCCTTGTCTATGTCCTTTTCCTTTATCAGATCGCTGACGCCGAGCGCCTTGGCGATCGTTTCGAGCTTGCGCTGCGCGTATTCGTGGGTCTTGGGAGCCGTCGTGAGGCCGCGCGAGGACGGGATATTGTAGTCCTGCCTGAACTTCGAGATGATATCGAAGCTGGAGCCTACCGCGCCGGTGTAGTCGGAAACATACTTGATGTCCGCTATGGTGTCCGCGAGCATATCCTCGATGCCGTCCACGTTGAACATGACATTGGCGGAGGGCACGTTCACCCTGAACGCCTTGTAGAGATTTCCCGCGAGGGCTCTCGACATCACTCTCGAATCGAACAGGCCGTTTTCATCGAGGAACACGATGAACTCGGGCTCGACAACGGACGTGTCGAGCGAGCGGCGCATATAGCGCTGCTGGAATTCAACGGGGCTGTCGGGCAGCTCATAGTTGATTATGTGTGTTATAGGCTCATATATACCCATACCCTCGGTCATGCGGTCCCCCGCGAGGATCACCTTGAAGCGGCGGCTGCGTTTGATCTCATACCACTGCTTGAGCATTCTCGTATCGGCGTGGGTCTTGTCGAGGTATATGATATCGGATGTCTTGTCTGCGTATACCGCGGAGAGTATCTTCTCGATGTAGTCCACGGTAGCTTCGGACTTGGAGTAAACGACCGCGGTCTTGTCCTCGGAGTTCATGATGCCGTCTATCACCTCGAGGAACTTCGCGAGCTTCTTGTCCTTGTTCTTCAGCGTTTCCGCGTCGGCGCCTGTATATTCGTGCTTGCGGTATATCGACTGCTCGGGGAGGTTGTATTCCTCGAACACATTGCCGCCGTACGGATAACGGCTTCCGGCCTGTTCATCTATGTGCAGGTTCGCGGGGATATCCGCCTCGGGGAACTGATAACGGACTATGGTGACCTTGTTCACGGTGTTGAGCTCTCTCGGATAATTCACGAAGGGGGTCTCCATGGTGAACTTCATGACATTCTCGTCTATCTTGTAGTCGTCAACGCCCTTGGCCATGTTGTCGTCGCTGAGCAGAGCCTTGACTATCGAGCCGATGCCGTCGGGAGCCGTGGTGTATTCTGACGGATACGGAGCGAATATGAGCAGCTTCGAGGCCTTCATGCCGATATTGTCGGTATAGAGTGAATAGTTCATTCCGTCGACAGCGCCGGAGCCGTCGATTATGATAAGATCCCACATCAGACCGCTCGCTCTTATGGGAGCGTATGCGGAACCGTCGCCCTCAGCGAGCACCTTCTCGTCGAGCAGCAGCAGATTGGCGGTATCGGGGCTGAAAAATGTGACCGCATCATGCGCGGCATTGATGAACTTGAATTCAAGACCCACGCCTTTGAGGAGATTGATATACCAGCTCTCCTTGCTCCCGTCCGGGCATATAATGAGGATATTGGGGTCTTCCTTCTTGTTGGCCACGTCGAGTATGCAGAGCTGCGCCTTGTCGGTCTTTCCCTCACCGTAGCCCGTAAAGTCTATGCAGTATCCGAAAGTATCGAGTTTTTCGGGAATACTGAAGAAGAACGGGTCATGCTCGAGGTTGCCCGAAGTGATCCATTTGATGTCGTTAGCGTTCAATCCAACCACCCTTTCGATCTCCGCTGTTCATTATATAAGGAATAACAAGAACACGGTCTTTGAATATGCTGTCTCAAAATACATTATACCCCTTTTATTCTCGGTTTGCAACTGTTTTTTTCATTTGCCCGATAAAATTAACGATTTGAACAAATTCCACATCTTTTTTTTGTTCAACAAAACAAAGCGGTATCAAACAGGCACCGATATTTGTGTATTATTGACATACAGCAGTCTCGCGGCGTGAAAACGTAACCATTGTGTAACCCGCGCGCTTTGTCACTTGACAAAAACCTCGTACTGTGGTATAATAGTTGCGCCACATCAATTGAATACCATTTTTCAAATAGCGCATTATACCTATCGGTAAATGTGCGGGTTTTCTTGCGACTCTTTGGAAAATGGTAGTCGATTCAATTGTGTGGCAGCAATTTGACCCCGTATCGTTTACAGGTGCGCGGCGTCAATGCTGCGCACTTTTTGTTTCGGCAACTGTTAAAAAAACATTTACGGAGGTATAACAAAATGTCAATCAGACAAAGAAAGATCGCCGCGGCGCTTGCGGCGGCAGGCATTGTTGCGTGCTTTTCGGCGTGCGGCGGTGGAAATACACCCGCAGCAACAACGGCAAACACCGGCATAAACGAGGCGGCAAAAACAGTCGCGGATGAAATTGCCAAAGGAAACCCGGAATCGGCTACCAACCCTATTGAAACTGCTGCTGATTCTTCTTCGGAAACCTCTGGGGCAAATACGGGAGATTATAAATCACAGTATGAAGTTATAGAACCGGATATAAGCGAGATAGAATATACGATCAATCAAAAAACTTTTGAAAGCATCAACATCAAGAATTATACGGGAAAAGCCAATGCAATCAAATATCCATCTGTCATAGACGGAATGCCTGTAAAAAGCGTAGGTATCAACCCTGAAAAGAGCGACGTTGAATATCTTGTCATCCCAGATGGTGTCGAAAGAATAGGCAATATAGGCTTTGAGTTGAAGTACATAGATATACCTGACAGTGTAATTGGTTTTGGAGAAAAATCATTTTTTAATGCAAGCAGTCTTGAGGAAATTATTGTACCGGGCGGGGTTGAAGAAATCGTCAATAATGCATTTTATAATTGTAGATCTCTGAAAAAAATTGTTCTTTCAGAGGGAGTAAAGTCAATCGGGGAGTTTGCTTTTGATGGATGTTCAAGTATGGAGAGCATTTCACTTCCTGACAGCTTGGAGAAAATCGGAAACAATGCTTTTTGGGATTGTTCGTCTTTGAAAGAAATAACAATCCCTGACTCTGTCACCGACTTAGGCAGAAAGCTTTTTATGAATTGTAAATCTCTTGAAAAAATAACATTCCCGAAAGGAATGAAAAGTATACCATCCGAGTGTCTTCTCAGTTGTTATGGCCTTAAAGAGATAATAATCACAAATGAAGAAGCCATTCTCTATGGAGACTATAAAGATAGTCCAGAACTTGAAACCGTAGTTTTTAAAGGAAAAACCATAAGTGGATTTGCTTTTGCCGACTGCAAATCCCTGAAAAACGTAAAATCACTCGAAAATGTTACTTTGATCGGCGAAGAAGCTTTTAGGAACTGTACCGCACTAACTGAACTTGAATTACCCGACACGATAGAAACTATAGGTAATGATGCCTTTGTAGGCTGCGATGCCCTCACCGTTACATATAAAGGCGAAAAATACACCAAATCAAATTTCGACGAACTTTATAAGCTCTTCAAATGACCCCCTCTCCGCGGGTGCCGCAAGGCACCCGCTTTTTTGCGCACACAAGGCACCCGCTTTTTTGCGCCTTTTTCTTGACAATCCCCTTCTATTATGGTATAATAATTTATTATTGATACGCCGCACGATGCCCGCCGGTAGCGGGACTATCAAATACGAAGCGGCGGTCGGGAGGTTTCATTATGGAAAAAGAACAGTTCCTTGAAGTATACAGGCATTCACTTGCCCATATACTCGCAAAGGCAGTCATCGAGATCTACGGCAAAGAGGTGCAGTACGCCATCGGCCCGCAGATAGCCGACGGCTTCTACTATGACTTCACATTCCCCGAGGGAGTGAGCGTCACAAACGAGGATTTCGGAAAGATCGAGGACAAGATGCGCGAGATCATCAAGCGCAGAGAGGACTGGAAGCGCGAGGAGGTCTCCAAGGCTGACGCCGCTAAGATGTTCGCTTCGCAGAAGTTCAAGGCCGAGATCATCGACGAGCTCGCAGATGACGAGACTATCACGGTATACTACACAGGCACCGATTACGTTGATCTGTGCCGCGGCCCCCACGTTGACAACTCGCAGGAGCTCATGGGCGCGGCTTTCGAGATAAGAAGCGTCTCCGGCGCGTACTGGCGCGGTGACGAGAAGAGAGACAGACTTGTGCGCATCTACGCCTACGCCTTCCCGGACAAGGCCGCCCTCAAAGCCCACAAGCAGCTCATCAAGGAAGCCCTCGAGCGTGACCACAAGAAGATAGGCAAGGAGCTCGAGCTCTTTATGTTCGACCCCTCCGCTCCGGGTATGCCCTACTGGCTGCCGAGAGGCTGGAAGATGTTCAACGCCCTGCTGTCCTACTGGAGAGAAGTGCATGAGAACCACGGCTACACCGAGATATCCGGCCCTGTGATCTCCAAGAAGGAGCTCTGGGTAACGTCCGGACACTGGGCTCACTATATGGACGGTATGTTCGTTATCCCCGGCGAGAACGAGGACGACCCCGACACCTACGCTCTCAAGCCCATGAACTGCCCCAATGCCATTAAGGTCTACATGAACAAGCAGCGCTCGTACAAAGAACTGCCTATCAGGATAAATCAGGTAGACACCATTCACCGCAAGGAGAAGTCCGGCGAGCTGAACGGTCTGTTCCGCGTGCAGCTTTTCCGTCAGGACGACGCGCATATCCTCGTGACCGAGGAGCAGATAGGCAGCGAGATCATGGACATCATGAGCATCGCCAAGGAGCTTTATGATACCTTCGGTCTCACATATACAGCCGAGCTCTCCACCCGCCCCGACGACTATATGGGCGATATCGCCGTATGGAACAAGGCCGAGGAAGACCTCAAGGAGATACTCGAAAACGTATTCGGCAAGGACGGCTATGAGCTCAACGAGGGCGACGGAGCCTTCTACGGCCCGAAGATCGACCTCAAGATGAAGGACGCTCTCGGCAGAGAATGGCAGACCGGCACTATCCAGCTCGACTTCCAGCTCCCGCTGAACTTCAACATGAAGTACATCGCGCAGGACGGCTCGGAGAAGCAGCCGGTAATGATACACCGCGCGATCTTCGGCTCCTTCGAGAGATTTATCGGCGTCATCACCGAGAACTACAAGGGTATGTTCCCGTTCTGGCTCAATCCGTATCAGGTAGCGGTAGTGCCTATCAGAACAGAGCACAACGACTACGCGAAGAAGGTATTCGACGAGCTGAAGAAGAACGGCATCAGGGTCGAGGCCGACTACGCCGACGACAACATGAACAACAAGATCAAGAAATTCAAGAACTTCAAGGATCCCTATATCGTTGTGGTCGGGGACAATGAAGCGGCCAGCAACACGGTCTCCGTGAATATCCGCGGCAACAAGAAGATGAACAATGTTCCGCTTGACAAGTTCATTGAGATATGCAGAAAGATGAACGAAGAAAAGTCGCTGGAGATCATTGACCATATTGACTGATGAAAAACGAGATAAAAGAGTATCTCACGGAAACGGAGATACGGATAAAAGGCAGGGAGAACATTGACGAAGCATATCTGGAGGAGATGCTTACCCGGATAGGCTTCTACCAGCATGAGAGACTGGTGCATCTTATTGTGACCATGACATTCGCGATAATGACGGTCATTTCGTTCTTCATGCTGATAACTTCGCCATCTGCGCCGGCACTTCTGCTTGCTTTGCTGTTTCTCGGGCTGACGATACCTTATATATATCACTATTATTTTCTCGAGAACAGCACGCAGAAGCTCTACAAGCTCTATTACGAAGCTCTTGCAATAGTTAAGGGCAAATCGTGAATCAGGTTGAATATCAAAAAAACTGCGCCTATCGCTTGTATAGGCGCAGTTATTTTTATACTTGTGCTTTCTTCTGCTCTGTAAAGGCGTACTCATTAACGAATCTGCAAGGCGGCGCGGTACCCGCGCGGTCAATCCGTCTGTTACATTCTGCTATTTATAGTCTCTGCCTCTTTCCTTCGGGGAAAGGGGTTTTCTTCCTTCCCCGCCTTCTTCCGCCCCCAGAGACTCGGGCTACTGCTTGACGACCAGAGGGAGGGTGATGCGGACGGTGGTGCCTTCGCCGAAAACGCTGTCGATATCGAGGGAGCCGCCGTGTATGCGGATTATCTCGTCGGCTACGGCGAGCCCTATGCCGGAGCCGCGCACGGTATTGTTCGCCTTATAGAATTTCTCCTTGACGCGTGGGAGGTCATCGGATGCTATGCCGACTCCGTCGTCCTCGAAGCGCAGGACTATACTGCTCTTATCGTCGCTGACCGCTGCCGTAACATTCGTATGGCCGCCCTTTTTGCCGTACTTTATCGAGTTATCTATAATATTTATAAACACTTGTCTGAGGCGGTTCTTATCGCCGTATACTATTGCTAAAGCATCATTCTCCTCGAATGTGAGGGTCACGCCCTCGGAGCGGGCGCGCTCCTCATAAACGAGCACAGCATCCGCGAGCTCGGCGATAACGTCGAGATTGGCTCTCTGGAGCGAGAAATGCCCGTTCTGTATGCGCGAGAAGTCGAGCAGCTCCTCAACCATTTCCGAAAGCCGCTCTGTCTCCTTGTTTATGATCTTCATACCCTTTTTGCGGGTCTCGGGGTCGTCGATCTCGTCTATCGTTTCGCTCCAGCCCTTTATCGCCGTGAGAGGCGTGCGCAGCTCATGCGACACCGACGAGATGAACTCATTCTTGATATTCTCCGAGGTCTCCAGCTCGTCCGCCATATAATTGAATATATCGCAGAGCTCGCCGATCTCGTCCGCCTTCTCGTTCTCTATGCGCACGGAGAAATCCCCGGCTGCAAGACGCCTTGCGGTCACACCGACACGGCGTATGGGTCGGACTATGCTTCGTATGAACGTGATGCCCAGAACAAGCAGCAGAAGCATTATGACAGCGCTCACAGCGAGCACCTCGAGGGACAGCGCGACTATCCGCGCGTCGGTCTTGGTGAGCGAGGTTATGATGCGTATTCCGATGCCGGTAGCACCGTTTATGACCGTGAAGGCCATGATATTCTCGCCGCCCGCCAGACCGCCGACATAGCTGCCGCGCAGGTCTTCGGAGCGCCTTGCCGCATAGTAGTCGGGCATATCGTAGCTCTCCGCGGGCGTGAAGCCGGAGCTTGACAGATAGACCTTGCCGTCACGGTTTATCGCCATGAGCTCGGCGTAATTCTTCTTCTCGAACTGCTCGATAGAGTTTATCAGCTCGTCGGAATAGTTGCTGCCGGACTGCTCATAGAACCTGTCCGCAACACCCGCGACTATGTTCGCCTGCGTTTCGATGTACTGCCGCACCGAGGTGTAGTAGTAGTTGCGGAACACGAAATAGCACGCGATGTCTATGATAATAAGCAGCACCGCCACGATGCTGAAACTGTTGAGGAACCAGCGCGCGGCGATGCTGTTGCCTTTTTTCGGCTTATCCACGGGTCAGACGGCTCTTCCGAGCTCAAAGGCCTTCTTGTTTATCTCCATGGCCTTTGCGGGTACGCAGGCTTCGAGAGCCTTCTGCCATGCTTCCTCGGGGAAGCCCGCGGTCTTTGACACAAGACCCATGAGCACGACGTTGACGGCTCTGGAGCTGCCCGCCTGCTCGGCGAGGGAAAGCGCGTCTATGGCGGTGATATCCACGCCCTTTGCGCGTATCTTCTCCGTGAGGTTCTCGGGGTACTCCTGAACGCCCATGATAACGGGCATCGGGTTCACCTG
>CAMVBT010000037.1 GCA_947165805.1 uncultured Clostridia bacterium | reverse complement strand
CAGTTCCGAACGGTGGGCTTCGGCAGTCCGCGCAATGTCATTGAGCACGACTATCCTTTCGCGGGAGCCGCTGTCCGCAAACAGATCATCACCCGAAGTCAGCAGCGCTAACAGTATTACTCCGGCAAATATCATCACCGCCGCCGCTGCCGCAATTCCGATATACCTTTTCATTCGCTTTTCTCCACAACGTACCCCACGCCCCATACGGTCTTTATTATAGCGGGATCCTTCGGGTCAAGCTCTGTCTTTTCTCTTAGGTGGCGGATATGCACCGAGATCGTGCCGTCTGAGGTGTACTCGTCGCCCCATACGTTTTTGAGCAGCTCGTCCTTTGTTACAACTCTTCCGGTGTTTTCCAGAAGATATACAAGCAGCTTGTATTCCATTGCCCGAAGTTCCTCCGGCTCTCCGTCAGCTATCAGCTTGTGCATTCCCGTGTCGAGGTACACATTGTCGCGCAGATATATCCTGCCGTCCTCGGAAACGCATGCGCCGTCAGAATCTGACACTCCCGCCGCAGCCGCAAGCTCTGCCGCTTCTTTTGCTTTTTCGTATCTGCCGAGTATTGCCTTCACCTTTGCAAACAGCACATTCAGAGTGTAGGGCTTTT
This sequence comes from uncultured Clostridia bacterium, assembly GCA_947165805.1. Classification (GTDB taxonomy): domain Bacteria; phylum Bacillota; class Clostridia; order Oscillospirales; family Ruminococcaceae; genus Ruminiclostridium_E. Next base: position 12,085 of record CAMVBT010000037.1, on the reverse strand, counting down.
TTATGTAGTCGTCGCCGCCGATGTTCAGCGCGATTATAACATCATCATCGCTCGTTCGTGCGCTTATGAACAGTATCGGCATATCGTAACTCCCGCGTATCTGCTTGCACAGCTCGAAGCCCGACCTGTCACCGAGATTTATGTCGAGCAGCAGGAGCGATATATCGTGCGCATCCAGAAACTCCACCGCCGCGTCATAGCTTGTAACGTATGCTGTCCGCAAGCCGAGTATGTTGAAGTATTCCGCCGTCGAGCGTGCTATAAGCTCGTCATCGTCTATCATTAAAACCTTGTACTGCGTATCGTTCATAGCTTCCCCCGATGAGTGATTTCGTATATATATTACCACAAAAAGCCGGAAAACGCAATAGGATATGTTTTTCACCTTAGGGGGTAGTACACCTAAGAAATATACTATTGTATTGTAATAATCTGTGGAATACCAATAATATGGTGAACATTATTATTGGATTTTGGAGACTTCCTTACTGAGACAGTAAAGGTTCAATCCCCTCAATCAGATAAAAATATACACCGGTCGGAATTATCAAAAACAAAAGTAATACAGCCCACAACCGGCTTGTTTTCGCCGTTTGTGGGCTGTATATACTTTTTGTCTTGTAAAGATGGTTGGACTGGCGGGATTCGAACCCACGGGATGAGGGAGTCAAAGTCCCTTGCCTTACCACTTGGCGACAGTCCAATATATTTTTTGGGCGCGCGTGCTCCGCGCCTGATAAAACGTCCCGGTCGCCGTCTTGCGATGACCGGGACGAATCTTTTGGGATATCAGAGCTCGATCTTTCCGTAAAGCGAAGTGTTCTTCTCAATATCCACTGTCTCCTGCGAGAAGGGCTCCGGATCGGGCTCGGAAGGACGGCTCACAGGCTGTGAACGCTTGTATTCACGCTCGAACGAGGTCGAGAAGCCCGAGGACTGCTTGTAGCTCCTGCCGGGGGTGTAGTTCCTGCGGTCTCCGCCGCCGCGTCTGCCGCCTCTTTCGCCCTTGTTGTAGGTGGGCTTGGTGTTCGACGAGATGACTACCTTTCTGAAAGGCTCCTCGCCGATGGAATTGCTGAATACGCCTTCGATCTCGGCTACCTTGCTGTGGATTATGCGTCTTTCGTAGGGGTTCATGGGCTCGAGAGTAACGCGTCTGCCCTGCTTGAGCACTCTGTGCGCGGTCTTTACAGCGAGAGCTTCGAGAGTTTCCTTTCTCTTCGCGCGGTAACCGTTGCAGTCAACGGCTATGCGGCAGTAGGAATTCTCCGCCTTGTTGCTTGCGAGTATCGTGAGGTACTGGAGAGCGTCGAGAGTCTCGCCGCGTCTGCCGATGATAACGCCGAGCTTTTCGCCGACGATATCGAGCACGACTGTATCTTCATTCTGTACTGTGCTTATCGTGTAGTTTTCAACTCCGAGCTGGCCGAGGACCTTATCGAGATATCTGATAGCGTTACGGACCTTCTCGCTTTCGAGGACATTCACGCCCTCGGGTATCTCCGTTACGCTCTGCTCGGGAGCTTCGGAAACGGATACCGCGTCTTCCGCGGACTCGTCGGGAGCTGCCGCTTCCGGTGCCGCGGATCCTTCTGCGGCCGTGTCGGGAGCGTAAGCCCTGATGCGGTAATCGCCCTTCATTGTGAACAGCTTCTTAACAGGCTGCTCTACGATCTCAAAAGTAATGTCATTTTCGCCGATGCCGAGAGCGCGGAACTCGTTGACAGCCTGTTCCTTGGCAAGCTCTTCGGTCTTCGCGGTATAGAATCTTTCCATTTACCTGCGTATCCTTTCTTAAAGATCATCATCATCATCGGGCAGCTCTTTATACTCTTCGCCGTACTTTTCTGCGTCGGCTCTTCTTGCTGCCTCGAGCTTTTTCTTGTTAAGTTCCTTTATTTCTTTCTGTGTCAGTTTCGATATGCGTTCGGTCTTTTCCGAGGTATTGCCCTCAGCGTCCACAGTTACGACCGTAGCTCTCTGTTCCTTCTCGGCGAATTTCTCCGCCATTTTCGCCTGAGCCTCGGCTCTGATCTTGTCGGACGGCCAGAATTTATACATTATGATACTCTGGAGTATGCCGAACAGGTAGGATACCGACCAGTAGAAGCCCGCGCCCGCCGGTACGCTGAATACGATAGCCAGCGAAAGGAAGGGCATCATGAGGAACATGAACTTCATGGAGTTCTGCTGCTGCGCGAGCTCGGGGTTCTGCTTGTTCATCAGGTACTGCTGAATGAGCATCTGTGCCATTGAGAACACGAACGCGATGATCGGGATAACGATGAGCTCGTCAAGCGCCCATTTCGGCTGCTCCCCGAGGTTTATGCCCGCAAAAATGATGTTCTCGCTGAGCTTTTCAAGCCTGTCCGCAACGTGCGAATCAATGCCGGAGTTGGCGATTATGAGCGCCTTGTTGGCGTCGTTTCTGCCGTAGGTATTGAGCGCGCGGAGCTCTCTGTAAAGCGTATTGTCGGAATAATTGAGCGTGATCTGCTGTATTGCCGTTCTGACCGGGTTGGAAAGGCGGGAGTCATTGGAATACAGCTTCATCAGCTTGTCGCCGTTGGTCGTGTCGAACAGAGGCGCGAACTGGTCGAGATCGGCCTGTGTGACGGTGATCGCTTTCTTTGCCTTGTCGATATCGAAGCCGTCCGGAACGGTGTTGCGGTTGTTGGTCCTGATCTTCTTGCCGTTCTCGTCGGTGGAATCGCTCTCAACGTAAGTGAGGGTAGCCTCGTCTGTAAGGAATTCGATCACAGCGGTACGGTCGGAGTCGTTGACGAGTATTGTCTGGACCGTATCCACCTGCTTCGCGGAAGCGACAATGGCATTGATCGCCGCCGTATCGAAGCGCTCCATGTGTGTCATGGGGCGGTAAACGACGTCGATGACGCCGCCGAGGATAATGAAGGTCAGGATTATCGAAAGGCAGCCGCCCGTGGGGTTATAGCCTTCCTTCTGGAGCTTTGCGAGCTCCTCCTGCTGCTTCTGCTGGTTGTTCTTGTACTTGGTCTGTATCTCGCGCACACGCGGCATGAAGAGCTGCGAGATCGCGGTATTCTTCTGCTGGCGCAGATTGATCGGGAACATTGCGACGCGCACGATGAATGTGAACAGTATTATCGCCCAGCCCACATTCTGCACGAGCAGGTAGCAGACCCACATCACATAGCCGAGCGGTGTTCCCACTAACGAATATAGCCAGTTAATAGTTTATCACCCTTTTATTCAGTACACATTATTTGGTTTTCTTCCCGCGGGAGAAGCTGTATTTCTCCGGCACGGGATCGTATCCGCCCGCGCTGAACGGGTTGCATCTCATTATCCGCCGTACAGTCAAACAGCCGCCCTTGACGGCTCCGAATCGTCTTATCGCTTCTATCCCGTAAGCGGAGCAGGTCGGATAAAACCGGCAGCATGGCGGCTTGATCTTTGATAATGTCATCCGGTACAGCTTTATTATCGCTATCAGCAGATACTTCATTGCTTGTTTTCACCGGAGCTGCGCTTTTCCGCGCTGTCCGGTCCTGTTGTCTTGTCGGACTTCTTCGTACCGTTCGGCGCGGGTGCTTTTTTTCCAATCAGCATGGGCTTCAGCTTTGCGCGCATAGTCCCGAGAACCTTTGTCGATTTCATTTCCGCGGTGCCTTCTCTGGCTACGAATATGAAGTCGAAGCGCTTGTCGGTCGCTGCGTTCAGCTCGCTGTCGAATATACGGAACGCCTCACGGATAACACGTCTTGCGCGGTTTCTTGTGACGGCGCCTCCGATCTTCTTTCCCGTGACTATGCCGCAGCGGTCTCTACGGCGGTTCGTCTGTCTGAAATAGCACACGAACCCGTAGCTCGGGCAGCACTCGCCCTTTTTGAACAGGTAGCGGAACTCACGGTCATTCTTGATAGCGTAATACCGTTTGGAAAACTCACCCATTTTCCGATCAGTATGTGAGCTGCTTTCTGCCCTTTGCGCGTCTTCTTGCGAGCACCTTGCGGCCGTTCGCTGTCTTCATTCTCTTTCTGAAGCCGTGCTCCATCTTTCTCTGGCGCTTCTTGGGCTGATATGTTCTTTTCATGTCATTTACCTCCGTTTAAAATTCTTTATTTTGCCGAAGCTGCTGTTTTTACGGGCTTTCCCGTAAAAAGGGCAGACTTATCCACAAATAGTAACTATATTATTATAATCGGAAAATCCCCTTTTGTCAAGGGGATTTTTCACGTTTTTGAGTTTTTTGTTGATTTTTCCGTCAGATATGCTTCACGAGCCGAAGTTTCCGTACTTCTTGACGAATTTCTGAGCCTCGATATATTCGTTTGCGAGGATATCGAAATCAATATTGCAGGCGGCGGAATAAACGACCACTTTGTCCCAGTCGCCCTCCTCATAGCTCTGCGAGAGGTGGAATATATCACCGAACACACCTCCGCCGGTGATGCCCTCCTTGATCTCCGCCGATACGGGCAGGTCGGCGAGGGCCTTTTTCAGCGCCTCCTCGTCGTGGCTTCCGGTGACTATTGAGATAAGACCCATGAGGTAGACCTCGTTGCTGCGGGAGCCCACGCCTCCGCCGGAGTTGCGGGATATGCGCTCGCAGAACCTCGCCCTGAACAGCGCGAGCCGCAGTATCTCGGCAGGCGAGTTGCGGTTGAGTCTCTGCAGACCGACGAGATATATCCATTCTTTCAGTCTGTCTATGCCGAGCATTACCAGCGCCTGCCGCACCGTGGATACGGTGTTGCCCTTGTCGGCGCAGAGCTGGTTGATGACTTTCAGCAGCTTTATCGTGAGCACGGGGTCGGTGGAGATTACCGCCGATATGTACTCTATATTCGGCTCGGGGCTGTAGAGCAGGGCTATTATCTCAAGGAAGGTCTTTATCATCGGGCCTCCCGAGCGCTTTGTCTCCAGCACGGGCCTTGAGAAGAAGCAGCCGCGCATAAGATCGATGTCGAGCTCTCTCGCGAACTCGAAGCTCTCCTGATCGTCGATGCCCTCGGCGAGCGCGCGCTTGCCGCGTTCGTGGCACTTCTTCACCGTGTATACTATCTCGTCTGCGTCCGAGAATATATCAAACCTCAGGATATCCGCAAAATTGAACAGCTCCTCATTTTCTTCACTGTACAGAAAGCCCGAGAGCGCTATCGTATAGCCGAGTCTTTTCAGCCTCATAACTCTCTGCAGAGAACCGGCGTCCGCCAGAAGCATCGTCGGTATCTCTATGACCAACTTCTCTTTCAGGAATAGCTCATGGAAATTGTTTTCGAGCATGAGCTGCGAAAAGCGTATATACGCAGGCCTGTTGTCGAAGATCGGAAGCATATTGAGCTTTATATACTCCTTCGCTTCCTCGATCTCTTCGGGCGAGACCAGAGATTCGTCGCCCGTGGGATTTTTTCTGCTTGCAAAGGAGTACAGCATTTCATACATTTCAGTGCCCGCGCTCTGATTGAAAACTGCCTGCTTTGAAATAAGAAAACTCATCTGACTAATAATGTCCCTTCGTTTATCTTTATGCGTATTACCATTCTATGTCGTCGACCGACATCGGTGACTCATTGGTTATTATCTCCCTTACCTTGCTGTTCTTAAGTCTTATGACCCTGTCCGCCATGGGTGCTATCGCGGAGTTGTGCGTGACGAGTATGACCGTCATGCCGCGTTCCCGGCAGGTGTCCTGAAGCAGTTTCAGTATCATCTTGCCGGTATTGTAGTCCAGCGCGCCCGTAGGCTCGTCGCACAGCAGGAGCTTCGGCTTTTTCGCCAGAGCCCTCGCGATAGCGACACGCTGCTGTTCTCCGCCCGAGAGCTGCGCCGGGAAGTTGTTGAGCCTTTCGCCGAGCCCCACCTGCCGCAGTATCTCCTCCGCGGGTATGTAGTCCTTGCAGGTCTGCGCCGCGAGCTCCACGTTCTCCTTAGCGGTGAGGTTCTGTATCAGGTTGTAGAACTGGAATATGAAGCCTATCTCCAGTCTCCGGTAGGTTATCAGCTCTTTTCCCGAATATTTCGCGATATCCTTGCCGTCGATGACTACGCTGCCCTCGTCTATGGTATCCATGCCGCCGAGCATATTCAGCACCGTTGTCTTTCCCGAGCCCGAAGGCCCCAGCACTATCGCCAGCTCGCCCTTTTCTATGTCAAAGGTTATGCCGTCGGAGGCATTGATCGTTATTTCGCCCATTTTATAGCGCTTGTATACATCTCTGACCGAAACAAAGCTCACGCGGCTTATCCTCCTTACGGGGTCATCTTATTACTATATCGCCTTCGTCATTCACCTGCACGGTGCCGGGTCCCGACTTCGTGGTCACGACGTACTGGGAGTTGTTTATGCGGAACGTGACTCCGGGGAACACGGCGCGTTTCAGCTTCACGCACAGGTCGTTGTTGTTCTCTATCTCATGCTCGATCTCCGCGATGCGGTCGTGGGTCTCCTTGATGAGTCCCATGTGACCGAACTTCGCCTTTATCGAACGCTTGAGCATCTCTTCTCTTTCCGGAGGCAGAGGCGCCGCTTTCTTCTGCTGCTGGAGCGTCGTGCAGACGAGCTCGAGCTGCTGGAGCTGTCCCTCATACTCTTTCAGCTTCTTTTTCAGGTCACCGAGCTCCTCCGCCAGTACCGCGATATTTCCGAGTATCACAAGTGTCCGGACGTAAGAATCCGAGCCTATGTAGTTGACCTCGATATCCGACAGGCAGGTGTATTTGCCGCCGACGATGACCGATTTTCCGCCCTGTATGAGCATCGGCCCCTCACAGTAGACCGTGCAGCCGATGAAGCTCTGCGCCTTTATTGTGCCGCCGCAGGTGATCTCGGAATTTTCGCCGAAGTTGACGGAGATATCGCCCTTGGCGGATATCTTCGATGTCACGAAGCCGAGGCGTCCGCTTATACTGCCATCCGCCTCGATAGTCGCGCCGGTCACGTTTCCCGCGATGGAGACATTGCCGCCCGACTTGATGAAAAAGCCCTCGTTCACGTTGCCCTTGATGATGACGTCGCCGATGAAGTCTATGTTGCCGACGGAAAGGTCAATGTCGCCGGAGACCACGATCTCCTTGTCCACGACGAAGTGATCCTTGTTCCAGCGCAGGTTGCCGGCTATTGCGGTCTTGAGGTGCTTTCCGTCCTCGGTCATGACTATGCCGTTCCCGATGCTGATCTTCGCGGGCGTGCCGGGATACTGCGCTATCGCGATGCCGCGGATATCCTTGCCGGGAGTGCCGGTCGTTTCCGGGAAGATGTCGGCTACTATGACGTCCTTCTGTATGTTCTGGATAAGCCCGAGGTCCTTGTAGTCCATGTTCCCGAACTCGTCCGTCTTTATCTGGGCGCCGCTCCTGCGCTCGAAGTGATAAACGATATAGCCGTTCCTGCCGTCCACCGGCGGGTCGCCCTTTGCTATCTGAACACTGAGGCTGTCCTCATTGAACGCGGATCTGAAAGCTTCCTCGTCGATATTGTATCTTATGCCTTTAAGCGCCATATCCTGCCGCACCTCGGCCTCGGTCACGGCCTTGCCGCCGTTTTTGGGCGGGGTGATGCTGAGTCTGGCTGTCATGAATTTCTCGTCGATCTCCAGTACGAAAGTGCCGTTTACGGGATCTGCCACAGTGATCATCTCTTTTCCTTAAAAAGTGGGTGATATGCCGTGCCGTCCTGCGCAGCGCATATCATATCATCTTATTATATCACATTCCGAGTAAATTTTCCATAATTATTTCAAGAAATTTATTGATCACCATGTAAAAATATTTAAAGTATAATTGAGCATTTTCACAATAAAAATCTTACGATAATGTTCAGATCTTTGTTATTTTTGCGAACGCGGCGGCAAGCTTCTTGGTGCCGCCCTCGTCGAAGCTTATCTCGAGGAGGGTGTCGTTGCCCATAGGTGTGGCGTTGAGAACGGTGCCGTCGCCGAACTTCTTATGGTTGATGCGGTCGCCTGCCGCGAAGCTCTGGCCGCCCGCCGCGGGGGTCTTTGCCTGCGAAGCCGCGCGCTCCTGTAAGTAATTCGACTGCTTTCTGCCGCCGTATGTGCGCTCCGACAGCGCCGACGGAGTTCCGAACCCGCCCGCGGGAGCGGGTGCCGTGCGCCTGGTCTTGTCCTTGTTTTCCATATATTCCTCCGGTATCTCGTCTATAAATCTTGATCTCTTGTTATGCTGAGTCTGACCGTAGAGCAGTCTGGACTCGGCGGTGGTTATATAAAGTCTGCGTTTCGCGCGGGTAATGGCGACATAGCAGAGCCGCCTGTCCTCCTCAAGCTCCATGGGGTCTCCGAAGCTGCGGTAGCCCGGGAAGATGCCTTCCTCCGCGCCGATGATGTAGACGTTCGTGAATTCGAGGCCCTTTGCCGCGTGCATGGTCATCAGAGTTACCTTGTCCGTCGAGGTGTCGTAGCTGTCGAGGTCGGATATCAGAGCGACCTGCTCGAGGAAGTCGAACAGCGTGTGGCTCTCGTTCTCCTCGCAGAACGTTATCATCGAGGATTTGAGCTCCTGTATGTTCTCCAGCCTTCCCATGCCCTCGTCGCCCTGCGTCAGTAGCATATCCTTGTAGCCCGAGCGTTCGAGCACATCGTCGAGTATATCGGTTATGTCACGCTCGTCGGCGGTGTCGATGAGCTCACGGAACATGGCTGCCACGGGTTTCAGCGCTTTAGCCTTCTTCGCGGTAGACGCAAATTCCTCGCAGCGCTCCATTACCTCTATCGGGCTGATGCCGAGGGTCAGCGATATGCGCTCGATCTCCGCCCATGAGGTGTCGCCGATGCCGCGCTTGGGTTCGTTTATCACCCTCGCGAGACGCACGGTGTCGAACGGGTTGCTGATAACGCTCAGGTACGCGATCATGTCGCGTATCTCCTTGCGCTCATAGAACTTCGTGCCGCCGACGATCTTATGCGGTATGCCCGCCTTTCCGAGAGCGAGCTCTATGCTTCTCGACTGGGCGTTGTTGCGGTAGAGCACCGCGTTGTCCGCAAATGTGCTGCCCGCGTCCTTGTTCTTCAGTATCTCGTTCGCGACGAATGCCGCTTCGAGCTGCTCGTCCGCGAACCTCATCACCTGTATCTTCTCGCCCTCGCCGAGGTCCGACCACAGCTTCTTGTCCTTGTGCTGTGTGTTGTTGCGGATAACGGCGTTAGCCGCGTCGAGTATGTTGGAGGTCGAGCGGTAGTTCTGTTCCAGCTTTATGACCTCGCTGTCGAATTCCTGCTCAAATGACAGGATATTCTCGATAGTCGCGCCTCTGAAACGGTAGATCGACTGATCCTCGTCGCCCACCACACACAGGTTCCCCGAGCCGCCGGCCAGCAGCTTGACGAGCTCATACTGCGCGCTGTTGGTGTCCTGATACTCGTCCACCATTATGTAATCGAAGCGGTTCTGCCAGTACGCGAGAGTGTCCGGGTCGGCTTTCAGCGCTTCGACCGTCTTCATTATGATATCGTCGAAGTCCAGAGCGTTCGCGGCTTTCAGGCGGCTCTGATACTCGCGGTAGATGTCCCGCACCGCCCCGAGCATGAAGTCCTTCTTTCCGGACGCGTCGAAAGCGCTGAACTTTTCGGGAGTTATCAGCTTATCCTTTGCGCGGGAGATTATATTCAGGACATTTTTGGGGTCGAAGGTCTTGTCCGAGAGATTCATCGTTTTCAGAACGTCTTTTATGATGCGCTTGCAGTCGTCGGTGTCGTAGATGACGAAATTGCTGTCATAGCCGACCACGCCGATGCTCCGGCGCAGCATCCTCACGCACGCGGAATGGAACGTTGCCGCCCATACCTCCGAGGCGGGCGCGTTCATGGCGGCAAGACGCTCTTTCAGCTCGCCCGCGGCCTTGTTCGTGAACGTCACGGCGAGTATCTTCCACGGAATCGCGCGGTCGTGACCTATGAGCGCGGAGAGCCTTTCCGCGACCTCGGGGGTGTTGTCGTACCCGCCGTCCGCGTACCTTTGCAGGAAGTCATACTCCTCGTCCGTGAGCGACGGCTCCCACTCGCTTGTGTACGCGTCGCCGAACAGCAGCAGGTTCGCTATGCGGTTGCAGAGCACCGTGGTCTTGCCGCTGCCCGCGCCCGCGATTATGAGCACCGCGCCTTTCGTTCTGAATATCGCCTTTTTCTGCATATCGTTCGCGCGGGAGAAAAATCTCTCCATTACTCTTTTTTTAAGTTCCGTATATCCCATAAATGTCCTTTCATGTCAATTTTTTCGTATAAAAAGTAAAACAATACAAACCTTACTCGCAGTTTCAGCGCGTAAGGTCAATACTATTTACCGTGTTTTTCTGTTTATTCGGCGTTGTTCACCGATATTGCCGACTGCGGTACGTTCGTAGGTACCGACGATGTCGAGGTCGTGGGGGTGCTGCCGGAGAGCGCGATGAACGGATTCACGCCGTCGCCGATCACCTGCGGGAGCACACCGTTCCACTTCTGGAGCTTGTAGTAGTCGATATAGTTCGGGCTGTTGGCGAGCTGCTCCTCGATGAGGGCGATAGCCTTGGCCTCTGCCTGCGCGATAGCGACCTGGCTGTCAGCGTCCGCCTGAGCCGCGATAACTATCTGCTTTGCTTCCTCTTCCTTCTCGCGGGTCTTGTTCTCCATTTTGAGAGCGTCCTGAGCCGCAATTACCTTTTCCTGTATCGAAGCCTCGAATGCCGGGTCAAAGTCAAGGTTCTCGATAGCGAACGCCGTAACGATTATGCCGTAGGGCTGGAGCACCTCGGTCAGCTTGTTCTGAATGGTAGCCTGCACCTCCGAACGGGTCTGTACGAGGTCTTCGGCCTTTACCTTACCGATAGCGTCCTTGGCTATCTTGGCAACGTTCGGGACAAGGAGCTTGTTCTCCACGTTGCTGATGCCGGTCTCGCGGATTATATTCGAGAGCATGGCGCTGGAGTAGCGGTAGTTGAGCTTTAGCTGGAGCTCGTTGACGCTCTGTGTGTCGCTTGTGTAGGCGTTTGCCTTTACGGAATATATCTGATCGCGGATATCGACCTGATCTATCTCCTCGACGAACGGGATACGGAAGTTGAGTCCCGCCTGGAGATTATCCTCCGTGATGCGTCCGAACTGGTACTTCACGCCGATGAAGCCTTCGTTGACGATAGTAAAGCAGTTGAAGAGCACCGCGAGTATGACGAATATTATAACGACAGCAAATACTATGCCGCCCATTTTGCTTCCGGAGCCGCCGGTCTTCTTTGTCTCGGTCTTGCCCGAAGCGTCTGTGAATTTGAATTCAGCCATAGCTTGTTCCTTTCCAATAAAAAGCCTGTTGTTTAGTAAATGCCATTTACTGTATTCTTATAATACCACACTTCCGTGGATTTGTCAATACCTTTTTGGTAAATTTTATTTACATTTTCCGGATATCGTTTCAGATGCTTTTAAACGGCGTTCTTTCCGATGAGCTCGGAGTATTCGTCCTTCACTTCAAGCTCCGGCACCGCAAGGATATCCCTGTTTCTGATCTTTTTGAGCGCCGCGGTGAGCATCAGCTTTATGCGGTTGATCTGGTTGACCTCCGAAGCTCCGGGGTCGTAGTCAACGGCGATGATGTTCGACTCGGGATTGCGGCGGCGGAGCTCTCCGATGACGCCCTTTCCGGTGACGTGGTTGGGCAGGCAGGCGAAGGGCTGCATACATACGATATTGGTAACGCCGCTCTCCAGCAGCTCCAGCATCTCCGCCGACAGGAACCAGCCCTCGCCCGCGATGTTGCAGGTGGAGACTATGCCGTCGACGAGCTTGCGCATCTCGCGGATAGGCGTGAAGCCGCCGAACTTGGTGCCCTTTATCGCGTCGATGAACGGCTTTTCGAGCCGCTCAAAGAGCTGTATCGCCTTGTTGGAGAAGAAATACCTCGCGCCGGACACGGTGAGGAACTCCTTGCGGGAATTCGCGTGGTCGCAGAAGAAGTAGATGAAGCCCATGAGGTCGGGGACCACAGCCTCGGCACCCTCGCTCTCGAGGAAGCCCACGATGTCGTTGTTGGCGGCGGGGCTGTACTTTACAAGTATCTCGCCCACAACGCCGACGCGCGGCTTTTCGATGTCGTAGACCGGCAGCTCGCCGAA
>CAMVBT010000036.1 GCA_947165805.1 uncultured Clostridia bacterium | reverse complement strand
CCCCCGCATGGTTCTCATGTGGCTGCCCTCATTGCTTGAGACTGTGACTGGACAGAAGTATCATTGTACCTCTCTGCTGTTGTCGCACACGGCAGTAGCCGACTGCCGTCCGGAACACACTTTTCTCTCTTCTCTACGGGTTCCGCCTTGCTTGCCAATGCTGGCACAGAAAGGAATGTATCCGATATACTGTTATTCAATTGTGAAATCTATCGTGAGTGCTATTCTAACATAGCTCTGAAAAAATGTCAACCGCATTTTTTAAAATCAGCGTTTTGCCCAATCAGCGCAGTGTCGGATCGTGCAATTTAACAGGAACACAAACTATGAGGTGAATCAAATTCACCTCATAGGCTATACCGTTTCATTGTAGAATTCTCTGCGAGAATGACTCGTTCACCCAGCTATTCTTTTCCGCTGAACACGTCGATCATGAACAGCGCACCGAGCCTGAAACCTTTGCTGAAGGCATTTTCGATCTCCAATCCTGCCAGCCTGCCGTTCTTGTCACGGTATCGGTCAAGCAGTTTTCTTACCTCCGGGTACTTTTCAAGGATTTCAGATTCGATGCTGTCTATATCCGAGACGATCTTCTGAAACCTGTTGTCGATTACGGTCGTTTCGCATGGTGTGATGTTGCCGTAGTAGAACTGTTCCAATATGCTTTTCATCGTTTCTCTCCTATCTGCAAACATAAAAATGACGGGAGCGCGTCCCGTCATCCGAAGTATCCAATTTTATTGCCATTGCAGTACATCTCGTAGTTGACCGAGCCTTCACCGCCGCCACCCTCGTTGAATATCCAACCGAAGCCGTTGACATAGATGTAATCACCGCTTGTCTGCCCGTGATAAGGTTCGGCCGGAGCAGGAGCCGTCGTGGTCACCGAAGTCGTTGTCGTAGTGGGTGGAACCGTTGTGTCGGCGGTTGTAGTTTGTTCTGTTTTCATTGTTGTAGTTCCCGTAGTAGCACAGGTCAAGGTTGTCGTGATCTGAGACTCCGTGGCGGTTTCCACAGTTGTGGTCACGGGAGCTGTCGTTGTCGGCAAGGCAGTGGTCGTAATCTCGGTTGGCTGTGAGGTCGCTGCTGTCGTGGTCGTAGTTACTATAACACGATGCGCTATTCTTTCTTCTTTCGCAGTTCCGTTGCACGCTCCCGCCGCACACAACAAAGCTATGCAAGCTACCGCTGCGCCTATTACCAGACCTGTTTTCCTTTTCTTCGTCATAATAGATTCCCTCCGTTTCTGTGGTCGCGGTTGGTTTTCCTGTATCACCCACAATACCACAGAACGGAGGGATATTTCTATCAAGAAATCGGAGATTCTACCTGTTGCACTAAAAGAGTTTCGTCTGGCTGGACAGATGCAACAAATTACATTAATATACCCGACAGCCTTGTTTATCTTACAGACCCTGTGCAAATGCCTTGATCTCGCTGAGCTTAGCCTCTGACTTGTTTTCTTCTCCGTTGGCAGTGATGATGCCCGCAACTTCGATTCCAGCGTAAGCCATATATGCTTTGAACTGTGCGATCGAGGCATCATACACACCGGCAGACCCTGATGAGAGCAGCAGTGCGGCTTTCTTTGCGGCAGGCTTTCCGATGCAGTAAACTCTCTGTATCGCAGCCTCCATTTGCGCTGTCATTGTGAAGTAATAGATCGGAGATGCGAAAACGATAAAGTCAGCCTCTTTATAAGCTGGCATTATCTTCTCCAGATCGTCCTTTTGGATACAGACACCGTTCCCCTTGGTGTGGCAGTATTCACAGGCGAGACAGCCCGCTATCTTCATTTTGCCTACCTGATACTCCTCCACTTCATGACCCGCGGCTTTTGCACCCTCGCAGAATGCCTGCACCATAGCAGATGTGTTTTCTTTTCTCGGACTTCCGTTAAGTACTGCGATCTTCATTCGATTTTCCTCCTGTTATTGTTAGTTTTATTCAAAGCGTTCCTTCAGCAGCTTGCCGCCATCGATCCGATAGACCGAATCGACCAGATCAAGCACACGGTTGTCGTGAGTTACCATAACAGCTGCCTTGTTCCGCTTTTTTACCTCATTCCGTATCATTTCCACCGCAAGCCGTCCGCGCTGTGCGTCAAGGCTTGCGGTCGGCTCATCAGCAAGGATAACATCGGGGTCATTGACAAACGCTCTTGCGATAGCCGCACGCTGCTTTTCGCCTCCGGACATCTTTGCCGGAAACTTGTCACGGCAGTCGGCAATGTCAAGCTCCGAAAGCAGTTCATCGACGCTCACTTTTTCGCGCATCGGCTTTTCCTGCACTATAGCAAGCTGATCCGCGGTTTTAAGGTACGGCAGCAGGTTGTGGCTCTGGAAAATAAATCCGAGCTGTCTGCGCCGTATCATCGTTCTCTCGCCTTTCGACGCACCGGTGACATCTTTTCCGCCGATAAGCACACTTCCGCTGTCGGGAGTAAGCAGAAGTCCTGCGACCGATAAAAATGTACTTTTCCCCGAGCCTGACGGTCCGACAATTGCCGCAAATTCGCCTTTCCCGACTGCAAGTGACACACCGTCGAGGATAACACGCTCCTCCGAACCGTCACGATAGGATTTGCAGATGTCTTTCAGTTCAAGAAGTATCCCGCTCATTCTTCACCGCCTCCTATCGCTTTCACCGGGTCGATCCGTGATATGTTTACGACCGACAGCATACTGCTGGGTACCGATATCGCCACAAATGCCGCAGTCACGGCAACAGCGTCCGGCGCTTCAAGATAAAACGGCATCTTCTCGGGAATTGCCGCCGCCATTGCGAATGTCAGCACAAGTGACACCGCCGCAGCAAAAACCGATATGATAAGCACCTCGCTTATGACCATACCCGCAAGCTCGCTGTTTCTCATGCCGACAGCCTTCATAACACCGAACTGCTTTTGCTTCTGCAAAGTGAGTATATAGTTGAATATCCCGATAATGACCGCCGATATGATCACAAGCACCCACACGATCATTGTGATCGTCAGATGCTCCGCCGAGTAAGAGGGGATATTCTCGATGATCTCATGCTTTGAGACAAGCTCCAGACCGTTCCCCGCAAAGTCATAGTCTGCGCTGCCCCTTACGGCTATTGCATGATACGACTGCACATACATGGGATTGAGAGCCTTTCTGAGCCTTGTGTAACTGTCTGTCGTAATGTACCCGACCGAGGTATGACCGTACATTCTGTCATCGACAAATCCCACAACAGTAAATTCGATATCGGTCGAAGAATCTCTCACCTTATCTCCGAGAGATATTCCTTCAAGCTTGTAATCATCATCAAGCAGTATCGGATTATCGGCTGACGATGCGGCAAGTCCTGTTCCCTCGATAGTTTCCGGTTCGATAAAGCTGCCCGCTTCTATGGCAAAATAGGTCATATTAAGCTTTTCATCGTCGCCGTCCTTGATTATATACATTCTCTGGATATCGAGCGGCGCGGCATTTGCGCCTGCTGACCGCAGCTCGTCAAGCACTTGCGTTCCGACCGACGAAACGGTGATAAGCTGCTCCGCCGAGTCATCGACTATAAAGCTGTCGGCGTTCATCGTATCTATCGCCGAGGATACGGCTCTTCCAAGCCCCGAAGCAAGTCCCGAAAGAAACAGCACCATGAACATCAGCAATATCAGCAGCAGCTCTATCAGGATATATTTTTTCCTGCCGTAAAGTATTTCTTTCCAAGCGTATTTCATAGTTTAGCATCCTCTGTTTTTACAATTATCTGCGCTTTACATTCCATTATCGCATCCTCTTTTACCGTCTCGCCGATACTGTCCGCACATATTCTTCCCGACCGGGGATTTTTCACGGAATCTATATGCCCTTTGATATCTGCTTCCACATCAGAATATTCAAAGGATAGGTCACAATCATTCATTTCGCAGTCTATGAGCTTTAGGCTTTTGCAATAGCAAAGCGGCTGTGTCCCGGTTATCCTGCACCTTATCAGTGTAAGGTTCTCGGAAAACCACCCAAGGTACTCGCCTTTTATGACCGAATCCGTGACCGTGACATTCTTAGCGTGCCAGAAAGCGTCTTTTGTATCAAGGCTTGAATTTCTTATCACCAGATCATTTACATATTGGAATGAGTATTTCCCTTTGAAATCAAGCCGGTCTGTCTCTATATCCGATGCGTCAAGGAAAAGATACTCCGATACGATACTACTGTCGTATATTTTCGTACCGCAGGTTTTCCACCCGAATTCCGGTGACTCTATCATGCAATTGCGGATAACTGTGTTCCTGCA
The DNA here is from genome assembly GCA_947165805.1 of uncultured Clostridia bacterium. Lineage (GTDB taxonomy): Bacteria > Bacillota > Clostridia > Oscillospirales > Ruminococcaceae > Ruminiclostridium_E. Next base: position 8,454 of record CAMVBT010000036.1, on the reverse strand, counting down.
TTCTCTCAGTGCTTTTACACCGGTGATCTCTGTGTTTTCTATGATACCGTCATCGGAGTACCAAAGGGCAGCTCTCGTTTTTTCGTCAAGCCTTGAATTACTCAATTCATATTTTTTTGCGTGCCAGACAGGATAGCGAAGTGAAAATGTACAGCCGTCTATGACGATATTCCTTGTTTCCTTGAGGACCGATTCGCCGTCGGCAGGACCCGAAAATGTACAAGCCCTGACAAGAGTATTCTGAATATTGTATAAGGCTCTTTCCCGATCGAATGTTTGATTTTCTATAAGATTCATCTATTACTCTCCTAAGATCAGATTTTTTTCAGCGGATATTTTTCGGTCGGCGGGGGATATTTCTTTTCAAGCTCAATAATATCGTCTTTTCCGACAGGCTCAAAAACATTTTTCATATTATTATTCAGATGTGAAATGCTTGATGTTTTAAAAACGGTACAAATATTTCTGTCTCTTATGACAAAAGATAACATGAGTGCTTCGGGCGATTTTTGCTCTTTTTTCGCAATTGCTCTTATGGCTTTGTCACCTGTGACAGTTATTCTTGTACTATGAGAGTTGCAAAGAGGCGAATATGCCATAGTCAGCACATCGTGTTCACTGCACCATGGTATGAGGTCATATTCCGCGCCTCTCTCGGTAAGATTATAAAGTATCTGATTGCAAAAACAGTTTGACCCTTTGTCACAAGCAAAAAGCTCTTCCATATCGTAAGTATCAAAATTAGATACACCCCAGTACCTTATCATTCCCAATTTAACAAGATATTCCATGTTGTTGACCATATCCCGTAAATCTACATTGCCTCTCCAGTGAAGCAGATATAGGTCAATATGGTCGATGCCAAGCCGGTCAAGGGACGACTTGCAGCTTTCGATATAAAGTCCCTTTTCTGCATTGGATGGGAGTATTTTATCAACTATGAACAACTTGCTGCGGTCATATTTATTAACTGTTCCCTTAAGAAATTTTTCGCTCAAGCCTTTTCCATACATTTCCGCGGTGTCGATCAAGGTCATTCCAAACTCGTTTATACCATAGTCAAATGTGTCTGCTTCTTTCGATTCCTTAGTAATTCCGATCCTGTATGTTCCAAAGCCTATAAGAGGAATTTTCTCTCCTCTGTGAATAAGATATTGCATAACTATTTGCTCCATGCCGTCAATGCTGTGCGGCAAGCGATTTCACAAGCGCCCGCTTTTGATACAGCACACAGCCGCCCTCGTGGTCGTCGAGCAGGATATCCCCGTCACGAAGTGCCGTGAACAGCGGCGAGGATATTGCTTCACGAAGCGAAGTGTCCTTCACGTTTATGTCCGAATACGGCGAGAAAGGGCAGGGCTCCGCACCGCCGTGAGAATTGATATGGAAGAAACCTCGTCCTGCCGCAAAGCAGCCGCCGGAGCTCTTCTCGTCGCCCGGGAACGATACATACATCATCTCTGAGTTTCCGGCTCTGAGTCGCTCGATAGCCTTGTCGAGTATTTCACGCTCCCTGTCGCCCGGCGCAAGCTCCATGCTTTCGTCCGTAACGGGAACATACTCAACAAATATCACTGCCTTGCAGCCGAGATTTTCAAGCTCTCCGAGGAACCTGTCGGAGGAAACTTCTTCCGCGTTTTCGGTCGTGACCGTCACGGACGCACCGAAAACCAGTCCGCGCCTTTGCAGCTCGGTCATATTGGCAATGAGCCTGTCGTAGATGCCGTTTCCGCGTCTTGCGTCGGTGACCTCCCTGCCGCCCTCGATGCTAATTATCGGGATAAGGTTGCGACATTTGTCGAACAGCTCGAAATACCGTTCGCTTATGAATGTGCCGTTGGTGAAAACGGGGAAAAGTATGTTCTGCTTCATTCCCGCGGCTTCGATTATGTCACGGCGCATGGTGGGCTCGCCGCCCGCGAGGATAATGAAGCTTATACCGAGTTCGTCGGCTTCGTCGAATATCTGCGACCACTCATCGCCCGAAAGCTGCTCCACCGGCTCTGCGTCTGTGGTAGATTCGTTGCAGCGCGAATAACACCCCGCACAGTGCAGGTTGCAGCTGCTCGTTATACTTGCTATCAGGAACGACGGGATATGTATGCCCTGCTTTTCGGCAGCGATGCGTTTTTTCGATGCAGCTTTGCTTGCAGCCGCGAATTTCAGCATAAATGCGCTTTCTTTCGGATTTTTCAGAGAAGCCCGCAGCGCGTCCGCGACTACCCGCTCAACGCCTTCAACAAGATACTCCTGAAGATCGAAATTATCCTTCATTACGATTCCCCCATGACCTTTCGCGCAAACTCCTTCACCGCTTGTATGTCCGCGTCGTCCGGGTGTCCCGGGTGCATGGCGGCGAATTTTCCGCGGCAGTGGAACTCCTTGTCGGATATCGTCACACCCGCCTGTCCGCATACCTTTTTTATCTGCGCATAGGTCGATCCTATCATCGCGGCGGTGCTGACATTTACGAGCGTTCCGATCTTGTTCGCGTTATCCTTGATATACTTTTTCACGCTGCTGTCCGCGCCTGCCCAATACACCGAGCTGCAAAGGAAAAGAATATCGTTCTTTTCGGGAAGCGGCGCGGAGAGATCTTTTGCCTGAGTGCCGAGTTCTTCGGCTATCGCATCGGCGAGCTTTTTGGTGTTTCCTGTTTTTGTAAAATATCTGATCTCTGCTTTCATGTGTTTTCTCCTTTGCAGTCATATTTTTCCAAGCGTTTTGCAATTATATCGTCGATCAATGCTTTCATTTGCGCTTTTGAGCCGTTGTCCGGTTCTGCGTCGGAGGAAAACGCTTGGTATATATCCGGATGTTCGCGGGCTATGAGCCTGCACGAACATTCAAAAGCGTGCTTTCGCAGGAACGACGGTATCTGAGCGATACTGTCCGGGTCGGCAAGTGCTATGATCCTTTCATCGGCAGTCATTCTGTTTACCTCCTTTATATCAGATACGCTTTCAGTGACGCGGGCATTGCATTGTACAAGTGATCTGTGATCTGATCGACTGTATATGGATGCTTGTTCAGAAACCATTCGGTTATCGTGCAGGACATTCCCCACAGATAAAAGCTTATGTCGAAAAGCTGTTCTTCGGAAATACTTCCGTTATTGCTGAATTTTACATACTCTGTCAGCAGTTCCACACTGCGCTGTCTTGTAGCATAGAAAAAAGCATTAGGTCCCGTGGTGTTTATCAGAGCGTTGCTGTAAAAGCTCCTGTCATTGTCAAGTATCATCACCATATCCCTCACAGCCTCACGCCAGCTCTCGGAACCTGTGCAGAAGTCCATATATATGTCTTCCATCTGATAGTTGTATATCCATGCCACAAGCTCATTCTTGTCATGAAAATGCCGATAGAAGGTCGCTGGAGACATTCCGCAGTTATCGGTGATCTCCTTCACGGTTATCTTGTCCACCGGCTTTATCTGTGCGAGATCGTGTATAGACTCGCCCAGCAGCTCCTTTGTGCTCTTTCTTCGTATCATCGACCTCATCCCTTGCTTTCGTCCAAGTCGGTGCAGTTTTTGTCTTTCCGTTCATTTTTATTTGCCTGTAAGATATTTTTCATGCCTTATGTCTGTAATTCCGATGATAAGCATCATGGTATAAGAACCTCCTTTTTGTAATCAAAGTCTGCTCATCAAGTAATGTGTCCGCCTGAAAAATGCACTTAAGGCAGAGTATATTTCAATAATTATAACACATATCATTCGGTTTTGCAATTTATAATTTGTCCGATTTACATACCCGAGAGACATTTTCCGAAAAATCTCTCATTTTGCATACAGTGAAGCATAGTTATCCGAAAACGCCGGACAAAAGAAGCCCGGACATACCTGTTCCGAGCCTCTGTTATTTACCCGCAGAGCTGAAATCCCAGAACGCCCGCTATCGCGAGCACTCCGCCGATGATATTTTCCTTCGATACTGCTTCCCGCCGTATCAGCCCGATAACAAACAGCGTAACAAGTATCATCGGCTGTATCAGCGAATAGCTTGCAAGACTTATCGTTATCACCGCATTTTCCATTATCATACCGGCAGCGTTCGGTATCCGTGCGAGAGTTACCAGATCTGTGCCTTTGGGCTTTTCCCGGAACTCTCCGAAGCGTACCTTCGGAAGTACAGCTAAAGCGACAAGCACCAGTCCCGGCAGGAGCAGCATTATTGACGAAGCATAGGCGGAGAATGTCCGTATCACAAGACCGTACCCGAATCTGGCGGCAAGATACAGCACAAGGGGCAGTATTATGCGCCTGTAGTTTATCTTCTCCGCCTTGTCCGATCGGACGATCAGCACAAGCCCGAGAGCTGCCGCGCAGATGAAACCAAGTTTAAGCAAGCTGAGACCTGCCCCCATAAACACATCGGCGAAGTACGACACGAACAGCGTAACTCCAAGCCACGCTTTAAGCTCGAACGCAGACATTTCTTTAAGTACAAGTATGCTCATTCTGAATTCGAGCAGCCTGCACACCGCGACAAGCGCGATACCCGCAAATGCCTGCCACGTCAGTGTGAACGCTATCGTCTGAAACGGCAGTGTCAGCGCCAGAAACACTGACATTGATGCACACATAAGGAATGTGAAATTGTCCGGAGAAAGCTTAGCTTTTGAGGCAGCGTATTTGTCGCTCAGCGAAGTTATCGTGTAGCAGAGTGTGACCCCTGCCATAAGAGCAAGACCGTTCACCAGTGTACCCTCCAGCGCTCCGCAAGTTTTTCAGCCGGCTCACTTACAAGCGGCGGCTTCTTTGTAAGCTTTTCATTGTGGCACAGCCATGCGAGCTGCTTCTCAAAAGCGTCCTCCGCCACAGGAATCTCCGCCCAACCGTCTGTCCACGAAGACAGATACGCGGCATTTGATATCGACAGCGAGTTCAGGCCTTCCTCGCCGGGAGCGATAAGTTCCGCGCCGTCAAGTATATGATCCGCGAAATTGTTGAGTATTTCCGGGTGACCGTCGGGCTCGGGAGCGGTGTATTCTTCATAATCACATTCCGGATGAACAAAACCGTTCCTGCATTCCGCACAGGTAACGCGCTCGTCCTCTTTCAGCCTCCAGTGCTTCAGCTTTCCGTCCTCCAGAACGAGCTTGCCCTTTGTGCCGGAGATCTCGAGCCTGTTGGTGCCGGGAGCTTCACCGGTAGTGGTGATGAACGCGGCTGTCGCGCCGTTTTCGTATTCGCCGTAGATCGTCACATCGTCCTCAACGCCGATATCGTGGTATTTCCCGACTGCGCAGAATGCCCTTACCCTCTTTGGCATACCGAATATCCATTGCCACAGATCAAGGTTGTGAGGTGCCTGGTTCAGCAGCACTCCGCCGCCCTCGCCGTTCCATGTAGCGCGCCATGTGCCGGAATCGTAGTAAGCCTGTGTGCGGTACCAGTTTGTGATTATCCACACAAGCCTTTTTGTCTCGCCAAGCTGCCCCGATCTGACTATCTCTCTTGCCTTTGCATAGATAGGGTTGGTACGCTGATTGAACATAATGCCGAAGCATTTTCCTGACTTCTTTGCGGCTTCATTCATCTCTCGCACCTGTCTTGTAAATACTCCGGCGGGCTTTTCGGTCAGGACGTGCAGCCCGTGTTCAAACGCTTTTATAGCTATCGCCGGGTGGTCGTAGTGGGGGACTGCTATCAGTACCGCATCCGCTTTTCCGCTGTTTATCAGACCTTCCGCGCTGTCATAAACAGCCGCAGAGGGGAGCTTTTCGCTTGCCTTTTTCAGCTTTTCCGGGTCGGCATCCGCAATAGCCGTTATCTCGACGCGGGGACATTCTCCGTTCATCACATATCCGAGATGTCCGCTGCCCATATTGCCCATTCCGATTATTCCAAGTTTTATCTTATCCATTTTGATGTCCTCCTATGATACCTTTAAGTGCGTTTACCGCCACCGTAAATGCTGTCCGTGAGTCGGGGTAAGTATAGTGCATCTTTGTTTTCTGCTCCGTTTCTAATTTATCGAAACCCGCAAATACCGACAGGTGCGGCTCTACGGTAAGCACCTCGCCCCTGTACTGCGACAGCAGGAACGGCAGTTCACCCGCGCCCTTTCCGGCCGCCACTCCCGAGCCGTCGGGGAGTGCGTCCTTGATATGCATCTGCTCCACATAGGGCGAGAGAAGCTCCCATGCCTGTTTCGTGTCCTGTCCGCACTGTATGAAGTTTGCAGGGTCGAACACCGCCCGAAGCTGCGGCAGAGCCTTGTGTATCTCCGCGCACTTTGCGGCCGTGTCTCCGTATATGCTTTTTTCATTCTCATGACAAAGAATGATATCCGTCCCTGCCGCTGCTTCAATGAAGCAATCCAGCCTTTCAAGCACCGGGTCAATTTCCGTTGTCCCGTAGAAGCTGAAAAGCCGGATATGCTTTGCGCCCAGAATGTCGGCAAGCTCTAAGCTGTGCTTAAAGCTGTCGAGACGCGGCGCAAAGTCATCGCCTATCCCTATTTTCCCTAAGGGCGAGCCAAGTGACCAGACAGCGATACCCACGTCATCGAGCATTTTTCGTATCTCGCGGGCTTTTTGGTCCGATATCCTGTCGATGTTCTCACCGTCAACTCCCCTGATCTCAAGAAGCTCTATCCCGTTTTCCCGCATTGCCGCTATCTGTCCCGCAAGGTCGGGAGCAGCTTCGTCGGCGAATGCCGCCAGTCTGTATTTCATAATATTACCTCCTTTGTTTTCGTTGATATAATAATATCACATAATAATTTGCATTACAATTGCAAAATTTATCGTAATATATTGCAATTACGCGCATAATATGATACAATTATCGCGGGGTGATAGAATGGACTTTCTGAAAGAAAGCGAAAGCGCCGGACTGTATATACGACACGCCATAAATGACACTCCGACAGGCAGCGGATTTGATTTCCATATCCACGACAGATGCGAGGTGTTCTATTTTATTTCGGGCAATGCGCAGTATCTTGTGGAAGGCACGGTGTATCCGCTGACAAAAGGAAGTCTGCTGATAATGCGTCCGGGCGAAGCACACTGCATACGGTTTCTCAGTGCAGAACGGTACGAAAGGTATGCGGTCAATTTTCCTCTGTCGCTGTTTGACAGCTTCGACCCGGAAAGGCGGCTCATGAGACCGTTCACCGATCGTCCCCTCGGGAAACAAAATCTGTACTTTCTGCCCGGACTTGAAGATATATTCCGGGATATGTGCTATTATGAGGGCGACGATTACGGCAGAACGCTGCTGATGACGACAAGGCTTGCCGATATAACAGCAATGACAGCGCAGCAGAAAAGCGGGAAAGCTCCAGCCGGGTCAGCGCTTTCCGAACAGACAGTGCGGTATGTAAATGATGTGCTTTTTGAGGAGATCACTGTCGAGCAGCTTGCGGCGCACTTCTTTCTCAGTGCGTCCCAGTTCTCCCGTATCTTCAGACAGGCTACCGGAACATCACCGTGGTCATACATCACCGCAAAGCGGCTTATCAGAGCAAGAGAGCTTCTCTACAGCGGCATGAGCGCAAAAAAAGCCGCAGAAAGCTGCGGCTTCGGGGATTATTCGGTATTCTACAAAGCATATGTGAAACGCTACGGTGAGAGCCCGAGCGCCCACGGAAATGACTGACATTCAAAAAAATCGTTTCACCTGTTCTTTATGGTAGCCTGCTACACAAGTCTGCATGGCAGATCCGCGGATAATTACAATGTCGGTGTCAATAAAGCACCGGGAGATCCTCAAGCGTGACCGAGTTTGGACTGTCATATACTTTTTTCAGATATTCCCGGTCTGTATATTCGTCACTCAGGCAGAACTCCTTTGACCATGTCATATAGCTTGCCCAGCCGATTTTTTCATTATGTACGGCATCAACATCGGGAACAGTACCTGTTTCTCCTATGACCGTTATTTTGGGCTGACCGGTGATCTTCAGAAGCTCGTGATACATCTCGCTCCGGCTTGTATGAATATGCTTATCCGGGTACATATCCCTTGAAATAATATCCACAGTATCATCACCGGGATAACATTCCGGTACCTGTGAATTCCACACCCATATCAGGTTATTCAGTTCATGCACTCCGGTGTAGCGATCAAACATGATCCGCCACAGCTTCTTAACTGTGTCCGCACCCTTTGCTCCCCACCAGAACCAGTCGCCGTCACCTTCATGGAACGGTCTCCAAAGTATCGGAATTCCCTTATCGCAAAACGGACGGAGCAGTCCCGCCATCATGTCCATATCGGAAAGCAGTGCCTTGTTTTCAGGCGTTCCGTCTGTTGCTGCACGGCTTGCGTCAAAATCGGTGTTTCTGCTGAAAAAGGATTTTGAATGTCCGCCGAGAGGCGAGAACCAATGCCATACAAATGTTATCAGACCTTTTTTCTCCGACCACTCCCAAGCCCTTTTCAGTGTGCCGAGATTTTGTGTGACCTCGGTCATACATTCCTCGTCGGTGTCAAGGT
>CAMVBT010000035.1 GCA_947165805.1 uncultured Clostridia bacterium | reverse complement strand
ACAACGGACACATTCCTTGATGTCAAGCTCATTTCGTCCTTCGGACGAACAAAAGTGCAAGGAGAATCCTAAAATATAAAAATTTTCCTTGCACTTTTGCAGCCAACAAATGGTTTCAAGCTGCGCTATGAAGCCATTTGTTGGCTGATGAGCAGACATTAATTATCTGAAATGGGGCGATGCAGTGAAACGTACCGATTACATAACATGGGACGAATACTTTATGGGGATAGCCCTGCTCTCGGCACAGAGGAGCAAGGACAATTCCACGCAGGTCGGCGCCTGCATCGTAAATGCCGAAAACAAGATAGTTTCGGTGGGGTATAACGGTATGCCCACGGGCTGCGACGACGACGATATGCCTTGGGAGCGCACCGCGGAAAGCGCTCTCGATACGAAATATCCCTTCGTGTGCCACGCGGAGCTCAACGCGATACTCAACAGCAATATCCCTTCGCTTGCCGGGGCGACGCTCTATGTGACGCTGTTTCCGTGCAACGAATGCGCAAAAGCGATCATCCAGTGCGGTATAAAGCGTGTCGTTTATTTCGACAACAAGTACGCCGATACCGACGGAGTGAAAGCGTCCTCAATGATGTTCTCCAAATGCGGCGTGACGGTCGAAAAGTACACGCCCAGCGGCAGAGCCCTTACTATCGATCTTTGACGAGGAGAAGCACCTGCGCGGTGCGGACAGGAATTATGAAAAAGAGAAAAACTCTTGCGGTGCTTATAGGCACTACAAACGGATTCTTCCGGAGCAAATGTCTTTCCGGGATCATAAAGCAGGCTTACGCCCTCGACTATAATGTCGCGGTGTTCTCTCTTTTTACAATGCTGGAGGAACCGACAAAGCATCAGGTGGGGGAGGAGAATATCTACAGCTTCCTCCATAATGAGAATATAGTGGGCGGTATATTCGTCGATTACTCGTTCTGGGCGGACGGGTCGAGACAGCGCATAATGAAGATCGTGCGCTCGATGCCCGATTTCAAGATGGTCATATTCGACAACAAGGGCATACCGGGCTATGAGGGCGTGGTCTCCGACGACCGCAAGAGCTTCGCGCAGATGGTGGATCACCTCATAGAGGAGCACGGCTTCAGGGATATAGTATGCCTGTCCGGCGGCGCGGAATTCCCCGTTTCCGTTGACAGAATGAACGGCTACATAGACTCGATGACCCGCCACGGCATAGAGGTAAAGGAAGAAAACAAGATATTCGGCGATTTCTGGACGTATGCCGCGACCGAGCTTGCCGAAAAGATCGCGAAAGGCGAGCGCAGAATGCCCGAGGCAGTGGCCTGCGGCAACGACAAGTCCGCGGTCACGCTGGTCAACGAGCTGATAAAGCGCGGCATCAATGTGCCGGAGGATATCGCGGTGACCGGCTATGACATGAGCGGCGACTCGATGACCAACGACCCGTCTGTCACGACCTGCACCCGCCCCGATATCTATACAGGCGCTCTCTGCGTCTGCAAGCTGCACAAGATGATAACCGGTGAGGACGTGACGCCCGACGAGAACGACGATATCTTCTTCGTAAGCGGCGAGAGCTGCGGCTGTCACCGTGACGTGGCGTTCGCGCACCGCTATAACGAGATCGACCGCCTTGAGGTAGATACCGAGGGGCAGCTCCGCCTGAGGTGCATACAGGAGTCGCTTATGGCGGTGGATACATACGACGAGCTCATTGAAACGATATACGGCTTTATCGATCTGATCCGCGGGTGCGTAGGTGTGACACTGTGTCTCAACAAGGACTGGAACCTGTTCCGCGAGGACGACAGCGAATATATCCGCACCGGCTATCAGGACGAGATGTTCGAGGCATTTTACAGCCACGGACTCGGCACGGAAGCCCGAGGTAAGGATTTCCGTTCGTCCGAGCTGTTCCCGCCGAGTATTCTTGACGGCGACAGACCGATAGCCTGCTATTTCAACGCCGTGCATTTTGAGGACAGATGCTTCGGCTATCAGGTAGTGAGATTTGACGACGAGATAAACCGCTTCCCTGAGGACGCCTACCATTCGTGGGTATCGGCGGTATGTATCTCGCTGGAATATATAAGGATGCAGGAGCGCATGAGGCTCATGTACAACCGCGCCTTCGCGAACTCTATCCGCGACGCGATGACCGGTCTCTACAACAGACAGGGCTATGAGATGTACTGCTCGCAGGTGTTCGAGACTGCCAAAGAGCGCCACCTGCGCCTGCTGGTCATAGTAGCCGACCTCGACGACCTCAAGAAGATCAACGACCAGTACGGCCACGTCGAGGGCGACAACGCGATAACCGTCGCGGCGCGCGCGCTCCAGACCTGCTGCGGCAACGGTGAGTACTGCGTGCGCTCGGGCGGCGACGAGTTCATCATCTTCGGCGCTTACGACTACGACAACGCGGTGCCGATATTCTACCGCAGCCGTATAGACGGCTATCTCGCGAGGTACAATTCGTCCTCCGAGAAGCCCTACTCGGTGGGCATGAGCGCGGGCTTCTTCATCGACTACGCGGACAGCTATGAGAACATCGACGAATGTCTCAGGATCGCGGACGAGAGAATGTACGCGAACAAGGTCTCGCGCAAAAAAGGCAGAAGATAAAATTTCCGGAGGTGTTCCGGTACAGACACCGGACGATCCGGAGCCCCGCGGCTCAAAAAGAAGCCGGCAGCGCCGCACGCGGGTTTTATTACAGCACAGGAAATATCCGTTTGAATTTTTACAAATCCGAACGGATATTTTTGTGCTTTTTGCCAAAGTTTACTCGGGCGATGATAATTTGACTTGGTATTTTTGCATATATTGAATTTGCGATGTTGTGTATATTAACAAAAATTACTTTTAGTTCCAGTATGTTCAATTGTATGACTTGACAATTTTTGCGTTGATGGTTATAATAATAGTTGAAATATTTGTCGCTTATTCGTTCCGGCATACTTCCCGAACGACAAATGATCATTCTATTATGTGCGGGCGAAAGCTCATAAATCATCGAAAGGTGGGATAAACTGTATGGCGAAGGATCATGACGAAAAGGAGCCGAAGACCGAGAAGATATCCAATCAGGGTGATCTGCTGAAAAACAGGGTAAACAGTATCATGGATATGGTCGATGACGACGACGATGATCTCGATGAGGAGCTTATTGAAGAGCTCAAAAAACCGAAGAAGAAATTCTTCGGATTGTTCTAGCCCGCGCTCGCGTGTTGTGCGCAAATAAATCATTAAGGAAAGGTCAGAGAAAAAGTGAGTAGCAAGAATAAAAAGGGAAAAATGGGCTTTACCGCCCTTAACAGAGTCCTGATCATCCAGCTGATAGTAATGCTCGGCCTCTCGATTTTCATTACAGCCACTGTAAGCAACAAAACGAGAGACAACGCTATAGAGCACATGGGCGCTATCGCTGACGAACGTGCGCATATCATCGAAAACTATGTTGAAAATTCCGAAAATACACTGAGATATTTCTGCAAGGCTCAGCAGGTACAGGATATACTCAAGTATTCCTCGCAGCTCGCTGCCGGCACAAATGTCAGCGCGGACGCTGCGGCGGCGCAGAAGGCTGCCCAGCAGTTCACCGAGGAATTCGGCAAGGACATCGACAACCTCGAAGGTCTCTGGATCGGTTCGTGGGATACCCACGTCCTGACTCACACCAACCCCGCGGTAGTAGGCATGCAGACCCGTCCCGATGCCGCCAAGCAGGACGAACTCCACAAGGGCATGGAGAAGAGCGCCGATAAGCTCTACGATCTGGGCATCATGATCTCCCCCGCAAGTAAGAAGCAGTGTCTCTCGATGTATCAGGCGGTTTACAGCGCGGGCGGCGATCCCATAGGCTTCGTCGGACTCGGTATCTACACCGACGGTCTGCTCGATACTCTTAACAGTATCCCGATACGCGGCGTTGAGCACTCCTTCTACAGCATGGCCGATGTCAACAGCGGTCTCTATATCTTCAACGCCAACGATATGACGAAGATACATACTCCTATCGACAACGAGGAATTCCTCGCTATATGCAACAAGTACAAGGACGGCTCCGAGACCAAGTATTCCGGCGATTACGAGTACACCATGAACGGCGAGAAGTACATCTCGATCTACACCTATATGCCCGAGCGCGGCTGGCTCGTGACTATCGACGATACGAAGGGTGAAGTTTTCGCTCTGAAGACTACGATGATAATTTATCTCGGCATCTTCGGCGTCATTATCCTCGGACTTATCATTGTATTCAACATCATCAGCAGACGTCAGGCTGCTATCAACGAGAAGCTGCTCTCGACACTGAGCAAGAACTCGATGGCCAAGAAGTCCCTGAATACCGCTATGTTCAAGGATGTTCTTACAGGCGTGAACAACCGTGTAAGCTACACGATGAACCTCGACAAGATAAAGGCTGCCGAGGATTCGCCCTGCTACTTCGCGATGTTCAATATCATCAAATTTTCCGATATCAACGCCAAGTACGGCGCTGAGGCAGGCGACCTGCTGCTCGTGAAGACGGCGGAAGCGATCACCGAATTCTTCCCCGACAACGAGATATATCGTACCGGTTCCGATGAGTTCATGGCAGTTATCCCCACCAAGGACGGCGATCCTACCATGAACGAGGTAATGGATAAGGTAAATCTCGCCCTCCGTCAGATGAGCGTATCCAAGCAGATCGAAAACGTCGGCACTATCCGTCCCGATTACAAGGTAGTGGTCGGCAAGAGAACAAAGGGCAATGCGGACATCGCTATCATCGGAACGCTGAAGCAGAAGATGAACGAGAGCGAAAAGGCTACGATGGGCATGATCGAGTGCATCGACCTGTGATCCTCACGTCCCGGATACTGACAGTATAACAATAGAGAGCATTTCCTCCCGACGGAGGAAATGCTCTTATAATATGAGTTCAAGCGCCGCAGGGACGCGGCGTATATAAAAACTTCCAAATCGGGAGGGCGTATGCAGAAATATGCCATATTCAGGTCTGAAACAGGCTATTACTATTATAAATATTACGATACCGTCGAATCGCTGGCGGGAACGATGTTTGAGGGCATAATAATCCCCGAATCCCTGCCGGTGGTGATAGATGAGTCGGGAGGCTTCTTTTCCCTGACGGGAGACGAATACCAGTTCGTGAGGATCGAGGAGTGTGACGGACCTCCGCTGAAGCTGGAAGAGATGTATTTCAAGAACGCGGACGATTTCAAGCTCGGCTGGATGTCTCCGGACGGCGACACCTATTCGTGCAGCTATACCGGCCACGCGAAGTGCGCCAAGATGCTTGCGGAAAAATTCTTTCCCGACGCGCCGCTTCCCGAGAGGGCTCTCGGAAAAGCCGGCTGGCTCAAGATCATAGATTCGTGGGACGGAACACAGCGCGAGCACAAGCAGTTCGTTTATTCGCTGACAGGGAAGATGAGCAAGCGTCAGGCCGACAGGATATTCGACCTCGGGCTGTATTCCAATCCGGAGGTCGCTGAGATATTATCGGCGAGTGAAGATTCATGGTGATATGCTTTCGGGATAATATGTTCGTTCATTAAGAGAGGTTTATCGGATGAGAATAATAGTTATAGCTGATTCGCACGGTGCCGGCAGTGCCGTTATGAAGATCGTTGAGAAAAACATGTATACAGCGGATATGTTCATTCATCTCGGCGACGGGGAAGCGGATATGCTGAACGTCCTGCTCGAATATCCGGAGATAAGGCTTCATCAGATCAGCGGGAACTGCGACCTCGGAAGCGCATCTCCCGCATTACAGGTCATCGAGACCGTTCTTGGCCCCGATGATAAGATGGTGAGGCTACTTGCCGTACACGGTCATCTGCACAACGTCAGCCGCGGGACCGATGAGCTGCTGCGGCAGGCGCACGAGAATGACTGCGGGATAGTGCTTTTCGGGCATACGCACCGCCGTTTTGAAATGACGGAGGACGGTGTGCTGATTATCAATCCGGGAAGCTGTTCGCTCCCGCGCGACGGCGAGCCGCCGTCCTACGCCTATCTGGATATCACGGAGTGGGGCGTGATAACGGAGATAGTCGATCTGCCGCAATAATAGCCGCCGGATCGGGGCAGGGCATATCTCGGCTCCCGGTCAAAGGATAATTGTTTACATAAAACTGTTCCGCTAATTGTATGTTTTTAATGAAAAAATATTGTTTTTGCAGATTAAGATTGACAAAACGTTACAATGATGTTATACTACAAATAGATATGCTCATATTTTGTTTTTGCACTGCATATCATATACGATCAACAGGAGGCTGAAATTATGGCTGAAACACGATTCATCAGGACAGTAGTTTTCGGAGGATACGATAAGGGCGATGTTGACAAGAAGCTTGAATACACGTATGAGCTTTTTTTTGACTGCAAAAACAAATTGAGAGAAGCAAAGCTGCTGCTCGATAAAATGAAAAGCGGCGCCGGGGAACAGGACGCTCTGGACTCCGTTCTCGCCACCGAAAGAGCGAAGCTTACCGAGCTTCAGGTTAAAAACGAAAATCTCGTTGAGAAAGCCAAATCTCTCAACGATGACAATATGCGCAAGGAAAAAGAGCTTGCCGAGCTCAAGAGCAAGCTCGCCGAGACAGAGGCAAAGCTGGTCGAGGCAGAGGCGAAGCTCGCTTCGGAAGGCGGCATCAACTCCGGCGCTATGCTGAATGTTGTCTTCCAGCAGGCGCAGACCTCCGCAAATCTGATATTAAGCACCGCACAGAAGCAGGCGGACGACCTCAAGAGCGATTCCGAAAAGCTTGCCGCCAATACGATAACCGACGCCAATAACAAGGCGAAAATGATAATCTATGAGGCAGAAACGAACGCGGCAGAGATAACCGCGGCGGCGAAGGAAAAGGCCGCCGCTATGGATGTCGCTTCCGGCAATATAAAGTCCGCTGTGCTCAGCGACGTTGAAAAAATGAGCATAGAGCTCGCCAAGTTCAAGGAGATATTTGAAGGCTTCGGCGAGACCGGAACGAAGATGATCTCCCAGTCCATGGATCTCCTGAACGGCGCTGTCGTCAATCTCACGACAGGCGGTGTCCCGGTATTCCGTGAGCCGGAGAAGTTTGAGACCGAGCTTGTGGATCGTCCCACACTCGAGGATTTCGACGAATTCTATATGACAGGCAACGAGAACGCTGTTCCGGAAGAACCGGCTCCCGACAGGAAAGATGCGCTGGCGAAGCTCAAGGAGAAGGCCGCTGCTATAGGAGGCGGCTCCGGAGCTGAGGAAAAAGGCGGCAGCAAGAAGGTAAGCCTTGAGGAGCTTGCCGCAAAAGCCAAATCCATCAAGTGACCCATTCTTTACATATACGGAGGATAAATTATGGCTGCTCAGGAAATTATAATCGTAAAACCGGATAAGTGCGTCGGATGCAATTCGTGCGTGAGGACCTGCCCGGCTCCCGAAGCCAATATCACAAAAATGCTGGGTGACGGCAGATTTATCACCACTGTTAACCCGGAGAAATGCATTGCCTGCGGCGAGTGCGTAAAGACCTGCGCACACGGAGCAAGAGATTATATCGATGATACCGAGAGTTTCATGGCAGCTATGCCCAAGTTCTTGCCGCGCCCTCCATAAAGACGGTGTATCCCACGAACTGGAAGGGGATACTCAACTGGTTCAGATCCAAGAACTGTATAATATATGATGTTTCGTTCGGTGCGGATATCTGCACATGGGCGCACCTGAGGGCTATCGAGAACAAGAAGGTCGAAAAGGTCATCACCCAGCCGTGCGCCGCGATAGTAAAGTACATAGAAACATATCAGCCCAAGCTGCTGGATAACCTTTCTCCCATACACAGCCCCATTCTGTGCGGCGTTGTGTATATCAAGAAGTATCTTAAGCAGAACAATCCGATAGCGGTCCTTTCCCCGTGCGTAGCAAAGAAGAACGAGTTCATGGAAACGGGACTTGTTAATTACAATGTCACTTTCCGCAAGCTCCAGGAGTATTTCGACAGGAACGATATAAGGATACCCACAAATTCCGATACCGATTTCGAGTACAACTTTGACGAGAAACAGGGTCAGGTCGGTGCCGTATATCCCCGTCCGGGCGGACTCAGAGACAATCTCTGGCTCCATAACGGCGATATCAACATAACCACTTCCGAGGGTGTGCACAAGGTATATCCCGAGCTCGATATGTACGCCGAGATGCCCGATTCCAAGCACCCCGAGGTGTTTGATGTCCTTTCCTGCGAGTTCGGCTGCAATGTGGGACCGGGTACCGGCACCACACAGACCGTATTCGATGTTATGGCCTATATGAGAGAGATCGAGAGAGAGGCAAAGTCGCGCCGCAAGACCGGCGCGTTCAAGAGCGGCGAGGATAAGCTCTTCAAGAAGTTTGACGACGAGCTTAATCTGGTGGACTTTATGAGATCGTATCACCCCGCCGCGCCTACTCCGAAGCCGTCGGAAAGACAGCTCGACGCCGTATTCAATATGATGGGCAAGCACACCGAGGAAGAACGCAACTTCAACTGCCACGCCTGCGGCTACAGATCGTGCCGTGACATGGCTACGGCGATCTGCCGCGGTCTCAACAATGTCGATAACTGTATAGTACACGCGAAGTCCGTGCTGACCGCGCGTCACAGCGAACTTACCGCGCAGCATGAGCTGCTGACCGAGATCACAAATGAGTGCCTTGCTATCTCCAACAAGCTGAAGGAAAATCTCCGCAGCATAAACGACAACATGCGCGTGATAGGTGATTCCACAGGCAAGACCAGCGAAAGAGCCGGCGAAGTCAATGATCTGCTCACCAGCGTTATTGATTTCTGCGGCGAGAACAAGACCATGGACGCCTCCTCCGTAAAACAGCTCGCGGATATCCTGAGAATGACTCAGGACGCGTTCAGGGCCCTCGACGACAATGTGAACGTGACGAACGAAAGCTCGGAGGTCATAGGCAGATCCGTTATTGAGATCAATCAGCTCGTCGAGAAGATAAACGACAATCTGCGCAAGGCAGAGAAGAAGTAATTCGGTATGATAACGGTCGCGGGATCGGTCATTATTGCGCGTAAGGGGTGAGAGGATATATATGCAGTGCCGCAACTGTCAGGCAAAGCTGCCGTTCGGTAAGGTGCGCTGTCCCGAATGCTCATATCTCAATCCGTACAATATGATGGGGTATATCAACACAAAGGAGATACAGACAGCCCTGAAAAAGATGATCGACGAACAGTACGGCATAATTGCCGATACAAGGCAGTTCAAGGCTTTAATGTTCGACTATATCCCGGAATATTATATGGAGCGGACACTGCTGAGAAAAGCGGTGGACGCAGGCTTCCTTGAAGCGATGATCGGCGCGGAGGACAAGAAGAAGACCTTTAAAGCCCTGCGGAACAAGCTTATGAGCGAGGACGGCTTCCACAGATATGAGGCCGAATTCGTACTTGTCTGCTTCGGACATATGCTCGGATTTTCTTATGTCTCCCCGATGTTTGTTGACGACAAGGACCCGGAGCGGGAGGGTAACAGCGCAGGGACTGAAACAGTCCGCCGTGAGGTGAAGAAGACAAAGTCCTTCGGTAAGCTGGACGCTTTCAAATATGCTCTTTCGGCCAAAGCCGCGGTCAAGGAAGGCTATACCGAGCTGTCGGCCTATTGCTTTGAGAATTACGGTCTGCTGAAAGAGATATCTCTTCCTTCCACCCTGAACTCTATCGGCGAATATGCTTTCACAGACTGCAAGAACCTTGAGAGCATAACTATCCCCGAATCTGTCAGGAAGCTGGAAAAGGGCGTGTTCAACGCCTGCCTGAGACTGAGGGAGATCGCTATGCCCGACAGTGTGAGCAGCATAGGGGAGAACGCGTTCTCGGGCTGTGCGGAGCTGGAAAAGCTCATAGTGCCGAGGAATGTGAAGTTTATAGATAAAAATGCCTTTGCGTACTGCGGCAAACTTACGGTGGTATGCACCGAAAACTCCTTTGTCCATAAATATTGTATGCAAAACGGCATTAAATATAAGACCCTGCCCATGGGCGTAACACTGCCGGACAGGGATGAAGCGGAGGGCGAGCTTGATGAATGAGCTTAGTATCGGGCAGCAGGTCGAGCTGGAATACGGCGACAAGGCCACTGTCACGGGAATAATCGGAAGCGGAGGTCAGGGCAAGGTCTATGCCGTTGATTACAACGGCAGAAAATGGGCGCTCAAATGGTATGATGTGTCCAAGATGAAGTCGCCCGAACAGTTCCGCGCGAATATCAAGAATAATATCTCCGACGGCGCGCCGAGCAATAAATTCCTTTGGCCGCAGTACCTCACAAAAGAATGCGAAGACGGCACATTCGGATATCTGATGGACTTAAAGCCGGAAAGCTTTGATGCCTTTACGGATATCCTCAATACCTACAAGCTGAGGATAGACCCGCTCACAGGGCAGGCTGTCCGCCAGCCGGTGAGATTTTCCGATCTCAGAGCCATGGTCACTGCCGCGATAAATATCTCCAACGCGTTCAGACAGCTCCACAGAGTCGGAAAAAGCTATCAGGACCTTAACGACGGCGGCTTCTTCATAAATGTAGATA
Source organism: uncultured Clostridia bacterium (assembly GCA_947165805.1). GTDB lineage: Bacteria > Bacillota > Clostridia > Oscillospirales > Ruminococcaceae > Ruminiclostridium_E. Next base: position 2,264 of record CAMVBT010000035.1, on the reverse strand, counting down.
CGGGCGCCGTGCTGGTCTGCGACTGCGACAATATCGCTCCTGACGGCTCGAACTTCGGCATAGGCGGCAAACCCGGCTATATGGCTCCCGAGATCGTGAGGGGTATCGCCAAGCCCGATGTCCAGACCGATAAATATTCCCTCGCGGTAGTGCTTTTCAAGCTGCTGTTCAGAGGAGACCCGCTGGAGGGTCAGAAGGTGGTCAAGGACGTATGCCTTACCGAAGCCGCGGAGCTCAAGCATTACGGTTCGGAAGCGGTGTTCGTTTATGACCCGGACGATGCCTCGAACAGACCCGTAAGAGGCATACATGACAACGTGATAAAGTTCTGGAGAATGTATCCGGACTACATAAAGGACGCGTTCATAAAGTCGTTTACCGTCGGCCTTACCGATACGAACAAACGAATAATAGAGAACGAATGGCAGAAAATGTTCATCAGGCTCAGGTCCGAGATAATATCCTGCCCGTGCGGGAGAACAAATTATGCCTGCATGTTCGAGATGGAGGACAGAATGACATACCGCTGTCCGAAGTGCGGAATGACATTCGCGACGCTCGAGTTTTCGGGCAGGGAAAACAGAATGCCTCTGTATATAGGCTCGAGGTTCTATCAGTGCGAGATCGACCCGGATTCCGAGGACTATGCGGCAGTCGCGGGCATGCTGGTGGAAAACAAGCTGAAACCCGGTGTGCTGGGTATAAGGAATTGCTCCGAGCAGACATGGAATGTCCGTATGCCCGACGGCGAGTTCCACAAGGTAGCGCCCGGAAAGGGCTGCCCGATCTGGCAGGATCTTGAGATAGATTTCGGCAAGGTCACCGCTAAAATATAAATAATAATTGCGAAAGGACGCTTTTAGTATGAGTAACATAAATGAGACCGCTGAAGAAAAAGATGTACGGGAAGAGGAAGTACAGACTGCAGCAGCAGCGGACGAAGAGACCGATCCTTTTGATTTTGACGACGATCCCCTCGGTGCTACCGGTGTATCGAGAAAGAGCCTTGTAATATTCTTCATGATAGACACATCGGGAAGTATGAAGGGCACCAAGATCGGTGAGCTGAATACGATCATGGAGGAGCTTATCCCCGAGATAAGACGTGTGGGAGAAGCCGATACGGAGGTCAAGGTCGCTGTGCTGACCTTCTCGACCGATGTCAAGTGGATGTATCCGGAGCCTATACCGATCGAGGAGTTTGAATGGGTAAGACTCAACGCCTCCGGCGTTACCAGCATGGGAGCCGCGTTCAAGGAGCTTTCTTCGAGAATGTCCAGAAACAGCTTCCTGAATTCGCCGTCCCTGTCATTCGCCCCCGTTATTTTCCTTATGACGGACGGATATCCCTCCGATGACTATGAGGAGGGCCTGAAGGCGCTTTCAGTAAACAGCTGGTACAAGTTCGGACTAAAAGCGGCTCTGGGTATCGGCAATGAGGCAAACGACGATATGCTGGCGGAGTTCACGGGAAGCTCGGATACGGTCGTTCACGCCTATTCCGGCAATCAGCTCGCGCAGATGATAAAGATCGTTGCGGTCACCGCTTCGCAGATAGGAAGCAAATCAATGACCCTCTCCGATCAGGCGGAGGCCGAGCTCAGCGATGAGGACGTTTACGCCTCAAAGCAGAAGATGCTGGGACAGCAGATACAGAATCTCGTTAACCAGAACGAGAACGACAACACGGATTTCGACGCGGGCTGGTAATGCCTTTTGTTCCCGCTGTGTGAGCGGCGGGGTATCGTGATATTTTGTAATTCTTTCAGAGAGTGGTGAGAACTCATGCTTGGCGGCTTCAGTTACTCCGTTATGGGCGCGAGCCATGAAAAAAGAGGCATAGTCTGCCAGGATGCTTCGGCTTATAGGGTAGGTAACGGCTTTGCGGCAGCGGTCGTAGCGGACGGACACGGCGGCAAGAAGTATTTCCGCAGCAACGTCGGTTCGCAGTGCGCCGTCGAGGCGGCATTGGAAACGATAGAGCTTTTTTACGCCGACCCCGATGAATTTGATCTCCGCTTTAAAACAGACCATAAGCGGATAATAAAGCGTGTCGAAAAATACGCCGTTATGCTGTGGAACGAAAAGGTCCTGCATCATCTGAACAGCCACCCGGTGACCTCCGACGAGTTGAATAAGTTCACCTATGAGGAGATCGAGGATATCCCTCCGGAATCATACTACGGCACCACCATGGTATGCGCGGTAATGGCGATAGGATATTCGGCGGGCGTTCAGAGAGGCGACGGAAGCCTTGTTGCTGT